>JANNFQ010000336.1:0-13063 GCA_031380045.1 Acidimicrobiaceae bacterium | reverse complement strand
CTGCCCTGATCGGGGAAGATGCCGATTCGACCGGGCAAACCGATCAATGGCGTATCGGCCGAACCGACATCGCGCACCCGGAACTCGGTCATCGCCATGTCCAGCACCGGATGCCAGTCGCGGGTGTGCAACACGACCGCGGCAATCGCAAAGGGAATCGACAATGCGGCCCACATGATCCAACGCAGCCGTCCACGAGCCAACTGATGCAACCAGGCCCACGCCGCCAGCGGAGCTGCTGTGGCCGCGGTCCAGCGTACCCAGGTCTGGGCTGCCAGGGTCTGGGCTGCCAGGGTCTGGGCTGCCTGGGTCTGGGCTACCGGTGTGCTGATTTCGATGTCGGTCATCGGGCGCGGCCGGGGCGCCGCCGGTGCACGATGTCGCCAATCCCCCACCGAGTGACCAGCAGCATCGACTCGACGATGATGCGTGTCGACATCTTCGACGTACCCAACTCGCGATCGCGGAACACGATCGGCACCTCGCGAACCGAGAAGCTCTTCGAGACCAAGCGGCGCACCAACTCGGTCAGGAACGCATATCCCTCGGCAGATGTGGATGCCGGATCGATGGTGCGCAGCGCTGATGAACGGTATGCCCGGAAACCCGACGTGCAGTCACGCACACCCAATCCCAACACCATCCCTGTGTAGCGGTTGCCCCAGCGCGACAGCAGCCGTCGATGCACCGGCCAGTTGGCGGTTCCGCCACCCGGTACGTAGCGCGAGCCGACGACGGCGTCGGCCCCGGCATCGATCTGCGCCAGCATCGACGGAATGACGGCCGGGTCGTGCGAGAAGTCGACGTCCATCGACACGATCACGTCGTACCCCTCGTCGAACGCCACCGTGAAACCGTTTCGATAGGCACTGCCCAATCCCTGTTTGCCGGGCCGGTGCAGCACTTTCACCTGGCCCAGCTCGGCTGCGCTCTGCTCGGCCAGCGCGCCGGTTCCGTCGGGGCTGTTGTCATCGACGACCAGCACGTCGGCGGCGGGAACCGCGCGCCGAAGGGCAGCGAGGAACGCTTCGATGTTCTCTCGCTCGTTGTAGGTCGGTACCACCACCACACAGCGCACGACGGCCAAGAGTAGCCAGTCGCACCCTGGATCGAGGGGCTCGCGCCCGGGACCCGAGAGGCTCGGCGGGGCATCGGCGGGGCTACGCTCGACGCCGGTCATGCGCTCGGTTCCGTCCCTCCCCCTTGTCGGCCCGTTCGCCGATCGCCTGCTGGCGTTCGACCTGCCCTTGCTCGACGACCAGCGTCGCGAACGGGTCGTCGCGTTCACCGCTCGACGGGTGGATGGCATGCCCAGCGTCATGCGCATCGGTGTGGTCACCATCGCTGCGCTCGTCCGCATCGCAATGGCAGTTCCGGGTGGCCAGCGAGTCGTTGGCACGCTGGCGCGTCGACCCTTGCCGCTGGTCGGAGAGTACGCGCGACTTGTTCGTTCGCTGGGCTACGCGTACATCTGGGAGACATGGCCGGACACGTTGCCCAACGGCGGAACCCCATGACTGCCCACACCGGCACTATCCAGACCGGCACTGCCCGGACCGGCACTGCACGGGATTCGCTGACTGCTGCCCAGCCGCGACTGATCACCGATGTCTTGATCATCGGATCGGGTGCAGGTGGGGCCACCACAGCAGCGGTGCTGGCCGAAGCCGGCATCGATGTGTTGGTCGTCGAGGAGGGTCCGTGGGTCGACCAGGACGAGGTACGCCCGTTCTCGCTCGAACAGATGGACCGGCAGTATCGCGCCGGGGGTGTGACCGTTGCGCTGGGTTTGCCGTCCATTGCCTACACCGAGGGACGCTGCGCCGGCGGAGGCACCGAAGTGAACAGCGGGCTGTACTTCCGACCACCCGCGGACGTGGTCGACCGGTGGCGCACCGAGTACCGCATCAACGAGTTGGATGCCGACCAGCTCGATGCGATCGCTGCCGAGGTCGAGACGGCACTGTCGGTGTCGACCGTTCCCGGCAAGACCACACCTGCCAGCGAACTGTTGCGCGACGGCGCGATCGCGCTGGGCTGGAAGCAGAACGAGATCCCTCGATGGATGACGTATCCGCCCGGCGGTGACGCCGTCACCGGTGCCCGGCAGAGCATGACCCGCACGTACCTGCCCCGCGCCTTCGCGGCGGGCGCCCGCATGGTGGTGGGCTGCCGCGAGGATCGCCTGCTGTCATTGGGTAGCCGCGCCTTGGCGGCCGAGGTCACCTACGCCGACGGCTCGCCGGGCACCATCAGGTGTCGGTCGGTGTTCGTGTGCGGTGGCGCCATCCAGTCGCCGGCCATCCTGCAGCGATCAGGCATCCGCGGCCTGGTGGGCAAGTCGTTGGCGGTGCATCCGACGGTCAAGTTGGCGGCCCGATTCGCCGACGAGGTCAACGTGCCCGACGACGTTCCCGTCCATCAGGTCAAAGAGTTCGCGCCAGACCTGTCTTTCGGCGGGTCGGCCAGCCAGCCAGGTCTGGTGGCGTTGGCACTGAGCGACCAGTGGGCCACGTTCTCGTCGGCAGTCACTGATTGGCGGCGGATCAGCGTGTACTACGCCGCCATCACCAGCGAGGGCCGAGGCGTGGTGCGGTCGCTGCCGGGGTTGCGCGACCCGTTGGTCACCTACCGGCTGACGCATCGCGATCGCGAGCTGCTGCGCAGCGGTCTGTCACGTTTGGCATTGCTGATGCTGGAGGCTGGCGCCGACTCGGTGTACCCATCGTTTCGCGGCGCGCCGTGCGTCAGGAACCGTGCCGATCTGGCCGTCATGCACGACCGATTCGGTGCCTCGAAGGCCGGCGTCATGACGGTGCACCTGTGCTCCACCGTGCCGCTGGGCGAAGACCGCGGCCGCTGCGCCGCCGACTCGTTCGGTCGGGTGCACGGAACATCGAACGTCTGGGTCAACGACGCATCGCTGCTGCCCACCGCACCCGGCGTCAACCCGCAAGCCACGGTCATGGCCCTGGCGATCCGCAATGCGCGACACTTCGTCGAATCCAGAGGACTCACATCATGACCGACCGCTGGCCGGCGGCTCACACCACAGTAGTCACCGGCGCGGCCGGATGGCTGGGCCAGGCGCTGATCCATCGCCTGGTCGACGATCCATCGCGAGACGCCGTGTGGGTCAACGTGTTGACGCAGGCCGACGTCCAGCTGCTCCCCCGCCATCCGAAGATCCAGCGCATCCATGTGGGCGATCTGTCGACACCCGGGGTGGCCGACGCACTGTTGGCCGGCGCACCGGCGCAGACCGATGTCATCCACACGGCCGGCATCATCCATCCGGCCAAGGTCGCCGACTTCTTCAGGGTCAACACGGTTGGCACGACCAACATGGTCGATGCCGCCTCGAAGGTCGATGTGCGACGCTTCGTGCACGTGTCGTCAAACAGTCCCTTCGGCAACAATCCGCACCCGGGCGACCGGTTCCGTGCCGACGAGCCGTATCACCCGTACCTGGGCTATGGCCGTTCGAAGATGCTCGCCGAGCAGGCCGTGTTCGCCGCAGAGAACGCCGGGCTGAACGCCACCATCGTCAGGCCGCCGTGGTTCTACGGACGTTTCCAACCGGCGCGACAGACCACCTTCTTCAAGATGGTGCGCGCCGGCCGATTCCCGGTCATCGCCGGTGGCCGACAGCAACGTTCGATGGTCTACGTCGACAACTTGGTCGACGGTGTCATCGCAGCCGAGCTGACACCGCTGTCGCGCGGCCGCGGCTACTGGATCGCCGATGCCCGTCCGTACCAGGTACGCGAGATCGTCGAGACGGTCGGCCGAGCACTGGTCGACGAGGGCCTCAGTGTCAAGCCGGGCGCGTTGCGCCTGCCCGCCATTGCCGGGCGCGTCGCCGAGGCCGCCGACCGAGCGTTGCAGCGCGTCGGCCGCTATCAGCAGCAGTTGCACGTCTTGGGCGAGATGGACAAGACGATTGCATGCGACATCACCGCATCACGCGAGCAGCTCGGCTACGAACCGCAGGTCGAGTTGTACGAGGGCATGCGCCGCAGCATTCGTTGGTGCATCCAGCAAGGCATCGAACTGTGACTCGGTCACTCGTCACCGGGGGCAGCGGCTACTTCGGCGCGCTGCTCGTCCAACATCTGGTCGAAGCCGGCCATCAGGTGCGGGTGCTCGACATCAACGACGCATCCGATCGCCCGGCCGATGTCGAGTTCGTCCAGGGAGACATCCGTCAGCGCGCCGTGGTGGCGCAGGCAGTCGAGGGTGTCGACCTGGTGTTCAACAACGTCGCCCAGGTGCCGCTGGCCAAGGATCACCAGTTGCTGCGCAGCGTGAACGTCGATGGCACCACGTTGCTGTTGGACCAGGCCCGCCGCGCCGGTGTGCACAAGGTGGTGCACACATCGTCAAGTGCCGTGTTCGGCATCCCAGCCTCGAACCCGGTGCTGCCGACCACCATCCCCATGCCGGTCGAGGCGTACGGCCACGCCAAGCTGGCCGCCGAGTGGGCCTGCCTGGAAGCAGCCGCACACGGGCTGGATGTCACCATCGTCAGGCCGCGCACCATTCTGGGTCACGGCCGGCTGGGCATCTTCGGCATCTTGTTCGACTGGATCGCCGACGGCGCCGACGTGCCCGTGCTGGGCGATGGTTCCAACCTGTACCAGTTCGTGCATGCCGACGATCTGGCAGCCGTGTCGCTACTGGCTGCAGCCTCGTCGGGGCCCACGATCATCAACGCCGGCACCGACCGGTTCGGCACGATGCGCGAATCGCTCGAGTCGCTGTGCGCCCATGCCGGCACCGGTTCGACGGTTCGGTCGCTGCCGGCTCGACCGACCTCGTTGGCCATGCACGCCGCGGCCACCCTGGGCCTGGCGCCGTTCGCCCCATATCACTGGATCATGTACTCGAAGTCGTTGTGGTTCGACATCGACCATGCCAGGCAGCAACTGGGTTGGCAGCCGCAGTACTCGAACGAAGAGATGTTCGCGGCCAGCTACGACTGGTTCGTGGCAAATCGTGCCCACACTGCCGATGCTGGGGCGTCGCATCACCGCACCACCGCCAAACAGGGCGCGCTCCGCGCCGTGAAGGCAGTCATGCAACACCTGCCCGGCTGACCGTCAGTGCCTGGCCGCGATCACCTGCCCGTGCAGCGCGGCCAGAATGCCGCGAGCCGCTTCGTCCCACGTGAGGGTCTGCGCACGGGCCAGTGCCGCCTCGGCCAACTTCGCTCGCCGAGTGTCGTCCAGTAGCACGTCGGCCATCGCATCGCCCAGCCTTTCCAACGGGCTGAGCACACCGGTCACACCATCGACCACGCTGCTGCGGTGGCCGCGTATGTCGGTGGCCACGGCCGGCGTGCCACAGGCTGCGGCCTCGGTCAGGGTCAGGCCCCACCCTTCGGCCAATGAGGCGCTGGCCACGATCCACGACCGTTGGTACAGCGACACCAGGTCGTGATGGCTGACCTGCCCGATGAAGGTGATCCACTCCCCTGCGCCCAGCGATGCGACCAGCGCCTCGAGCTCGTCTCGTTGCGGGCCGCTGCCAACGATGTCGAGACGCAGATCCGGTACTCGGGTACGCGTGTGGACCGCGGCTCGGATCAGCTCGTCGAATCGTTTCACCGGCGCCAGCCGACCGACGGCGACCACGTGGGGATGTGCTGATCGCTGACCGCCGGGCACGAACTCGACGCTGACTCCGTTGGGCACGGCCAGGACATGCCGGGGCTGGAAGCCCAGTTCCACCAGTTCCTCGCGAGTCGCGTCCGACGGCGTGACCATCTGCGTCCGTCGATAGAACGGCGGCGCCAGGCGTGCCTCCAGAACGCGACCGAAGCCCGCGAGCGGGCCGGGCAGCATCTGGCCCCACATGGGGCCGTGCACGTGATGCAAGAACGTGATGCGCGGCTTGCGGCACCACACAGGCGAGAACCACGGCACCCCGTTCCAGATCTCGACCAATGCGTCGTAGGGACCCATGCGCCGAGTGACTTCCGAGACGATCGTGCGCGGGAACACGCTGTAGCGGCTGCCGCGACGGATGATGTGGTAGCCGTTGCGGTCTGCGGTTGCCGGCTGGCCCACGGCGAAGGATGTGCGATGGGTGACGTCCAGGCCGGCATCGGCCCAACGACTCATGAACTCGTCGGCATGCACTTCGCTGCCGCCGGCCTCGTCGTCGTCCAGGTCGCGCCACGCCAACGTGTGCACCCGCCGGACGCCGCGCCCGATCATGTCGGCCGCAAGGTCGTGCAAGGTGGGGGGCGCGCTGTCGGTCATGATGGCGCCGAGGCTACCCAGGTCATCCCGGCGGCTCACGCTGGTGATCACTATCCTCGCCACGTGCCGCAGGCCCCCGATCACGTCGTCTCCACAACGGCCGAACCCATCGACGAGCTGGCCTCGGCCACTGGCAGGCCGGCTGCCCGGCAGGCATACGTGACGGGTGGTGATCTGTCGTTGCGCCCATCCCGCGCCAGCCTGCTGAGCTGGGCGATCGTCGCCGTCGTCGTCGCGATCCCCGTGCGCGGGCTGTTCAAGGGCACGGGCAGTTCGATGGAAGAGGGCTTCATGCTGGTCTTCCCGAAGCGGATGCTGGCCGGCGATCTGCCCAACGTGGACTTCCTGCATCTGTACGGACCCGGCTCGTTGCACGTGCTGATGGGTTGGTACCGGGTCTTCGGGTACAACCTGCACAGCGAGCGAGCCTTCGGCCTGCTGCAGCACATCGGCATCATCACTGCCGTCTACGCGCTGACCCGAGCGTGGGGCCACCGCATCGCGGTGATCTCGGCCATGGGTGTCACGCTGCTGGTCCTGACACCCATCGGCCTGTCGGCGCTGGCGTGGGAGGGCGCCATTGCGCTGGGCCTGTGGAGCGTGGTGTTCGGCGCACGCGCGCTGCACACCCGCGACCGCGAGCGCGTGCTGGCGTTGGCAGCGACTGGCGCACTGGCCGGGTTCGCGTTGTCGTTCCGACCCGATCTGGTCATCGCTCTGGGCATGGTGCACGCAGTGGTCTGGTGGCGCGCTCGCGCCGTGCAGGTACCGCTGCTCGGCGCCGCCGTCGGTCTGACACCCATGTGGATCCACCTGGCGGTCGCCGGCATCGGTCCCTCGTGGACCGGCATGGTCACCCAACCCGTGCGCGACCTGCGGCCCGGCCGCGAGTTGCCGCGCCCACCCAGCTTCGGCAAGGTCGACGGCGCATTGCAGGCGGTGGCCGAAGGACCACTGGATGCGCCGTGGTGGCGGTTCCCCGCGCTGAACGCGAATCACCAGTTGTTCCTGTGGTTCTTCGTCGTCATCGTCGTTGCGTTCGGCGTGGTGGCCGCCACCCTGGTCCTCACTCGACGGCACGGCGCCACGCCACGACGCACCGCGCTGCTACTCGGCGGCCTCATGGGCCTGGGCATGCTGCCGCAAGCGCTGCAGCGCCCCGACAGCACGCACATGGCCTGGGGCTCGTGCGTGTCGCTGGCCCTGCTGCCGGCATTGGTGTTCGAGGTGATCGGCGTCGTCAGACCACGGCTGGCCCCGTTGCGCCGCGACGCTGTCGCGGCGTTGGTGCTGGCGGCCACGCTGTTCGTCGTCTGCCCGTTCTTCACGTATCGCTACTACCTGCTGTACAGCCGCATCGCCGTTGGCAACAAGCCCGGCGGGTTCGAAGTCGCTCGCGACGGCCGAACGTTCTACTTCGGCAACGAACCCTTGCAACGGGCCAGCCAGGCGGCGATGGACGAGCTCGACCGGTCGAGCACGCCCGGCCAACGACTGCTGGTCGGCCCGGCCGACCTCAGCCGCACCATCTACAGCGACGTGGTGTTCTACTTCATGTTTCCCGAACTGGTGCCGGCCACCTACTACATCGAGATGGATCCGGGCCTGGCCGATCAGCCCGGCTCCAGCCTGGCCGACGATGTCGCCTCTGCCGATTGGGTGCTGTTGACCAACTTCTGGACCGGCTGGTACGAGCCGAATGCGTCCAGCGAGTTCGGCAGCGAGCGGCCCAACCAGATCGTCGCCGACCGGTTCTGTCTGGTGGGCAACTACGAGAACGCGCTGGTGCTGCTGTACCGCGCATGCGACCAGGGCGACGGCGTGAACCCGGCAGGCATCGGCATCGGCGCCGATCGTCGCGCCTCGCTGGACCGCGAATTGGCCGAGCACGGCAGCTGAACCCAGTCTCGATTCGGTTCGCCTCGCGGATGTCAGCCCAAAGGCAGGCGGCGCCAGATGGGGCCGGGGACGTGCCGCAGAATGCTGAAGACGTAGCGCAAGATGCCCGGCGCCCACACCGTTCTGCGCCCCGATCGCAGGCCGGCAACCGTGATCGCAGCGACACGATCGGGCGTGGTTGCGAATGGGACGGCCTTCATGCCCTTGGTCATCGCCGAATGCACGAAGCCGGGACGCACCACCAGGACCCGAGCGCCGGTGCCCACCAACGAGTCGCCCAGGCCCTGGGCGAATCCGTCCAGCCCGGCCTTGGTGGCCCCGTACACGAAGTTGGCGCGCCGCACCCGTTCGCCGGCCACGCTGCTGAGCACCACCAGTGCGCCGTGCCCCTGCCGACGCAGCTGGTTGGCCACGGCGACGCAGGCCGAGACCGAAGCGGTGAAGTTCAGGTGGGCCAATTGCGTGGTGGCCGCGGCATCGGCGCCGGTGGCCTCGCCATCACCCAACTGGCCGAACGCCAGCACCACCACATCGAGGTCGCCGAACCGCCGGGCGATCTGCTCGATCAGTGCGACGTGCGAGTCGGTGTCGGTTGCTTCGAAGTGCACCACCGCCACATCGACCGACGGATCGCGTAGCGACGCGGCGGCCTGCTCGCCCCGTTCTACGTCACGGCACGCCAGCACCACGGTGCGCGTGACCGGGCTGATCATGGCGTGGGCAATGGCCAGCCCGATGTCGCTGGTGCCACCCAGCACGACGATCGTCTGCGGCTCTCCGAATGCGTTCTCCATGACGTCCAGTCTGTGTGCTCTGCGGTCGGTTCGAGTAGGGGCGGGCGTCGTCGACAGGAGCTCAGGCGTCGGCCAGGCGCAGACGCCGGCCGAGATCGCTCTGCCACACCCCGTGCGGGTCCACCCGCTGGCGCACTGCCTGCCACTCGGCCAGCCGGGGGTAGCCGCGGCGGATGGTGGTGTGCGACGTGTGTGCATCTTTGGCGAAGTAGTTGCGCCCGCCTGCTGCCAGCACCAGATCGTCCAGACCGTGCAACAGCTCGCCCAGGTTGCGGGCACCGCCGGGCATGTCCAATGCCAGCGTCCAGCCTTCCTGCGGGAAGCTGAGTGGTGCTTCATTGCCGGGGCCGAACCGCTTCAAGACCGCCAGGAAGCTGGCCGCACCCGCGGCGGCGATGCGTTCGATGACGCGACGCATGGTGGTCTCTGCACCGAACGGCACGACGAACTGGTACTGCACCAAGCCCGACTTGCCGTACAGACGCGGCCATCGTCCCACCATGTCCAGCGGATGGAAGAACGAGCCGATGCTCTGGATCTGAGCCTGCTTGTGCCGAGGTGTCTTGCGGTACCAGAGCTCGTTGAACGCCAGGATCGACGCGTGATTCAGCACACCCGGCGAGGGCACAAGGGGTGGCACGGCGACCAGCTCGTGCGGGCCGTAGGCGAACGGATCGATCGCAGCTTTGGCCGGCAACTGATCGAGACGGGCGTGGTCGCCGCGGGTCAGCGCGCTGCGGCCAAGATGGCGACCCTTGGCCGCCAGATCGATCCAGGCGACGCTGTAGCGGTACTGATCGTCGCCGTCGTCCATGGCGCTGAACAGCGAATCGAGGTCGCCGATGCGCCGCGTATCCACCGCCATGCGGCTGGTCTCGATGGGCAGCAGCCCGATGGTGGCGTCCAAGATCGCGCCTGTCAGCCCCATGCCACCGATGGTGGCCCAGAACAGTTGCGGGTCAGACGATCGGCTCAGCTCGACCACATCGCCACTGGCCAACTGCAACGACATGCGCAGCAGGTGGTCGCCGAACGACCCATCGACATGGTGGTTCTTGCCATGGATGTCGCTGGCGATGGCCCCGCCGATGGTGACGAATCGGGTGCCGGGGGTCACCGGCACGAAGAAGCCGCGCGGCACGATGTGGCGCAACAACTCGTCCAGGCTGGCCCCCGCGCTGATGGTGACCGTTGCTGCCTGGCGATCCAGCACCGAGTCGGTTGCACTGCCCATCAGCCGCATCACGATGCCGCCACCGTTCTGCGCGGCGTCTCCGTAGCTGCGGCCCAGGCCACGCATGAGTGCGCCTCGGTCGCCGGCTTCTTTCACGGCACCGGGGATCTCGGCGCGGAACACCTCGATGAACTCACCGGTCGTCGGCTTGGTCCGGCCCCATCCGGTGAGCTTGGTGTGCACCACGGCAGACAGGCTAACCCCGCGACCTGATCCAGTACTGGACGCCCGACCGTCCGGAGGTGGGCATACACCGGGATCTCCAGCGGGACTACAGCGGGCAGGTTCGCGTGCCGATGACTTCATGTGATGCAGACGATCGTCGAACCGACCCTCGCCGCTGATCGTCATGGGCTGCCGATCTGGTATCAAGCCCTCGATGGTCCGGTGACCGGAGCTCTCACGTTCCGTGTCGGGATCGGCGACGAGCCCCTGGTCAGGCGGGGTTTCACGCACATGGTGGAACATCTGGCACTCAACAACATCAATGACCAGATGATCCAATGGAACGGCTACGTCGACCTGAACCGCACCGTGTTCCACGCAACCGGTCCCCAGCAGAACGTCGAACAGTTCCTGCGCAACGTGGCGGACAACCTCGCAGTGCTGCCGCTGGACCGTCTCGACAAGGAACGCGACGTGCTGGCTGCCGAAGCCCGGCGGCGCGGCCAGACACTGGCCGGCGAACTGTTCTCGCGTCGCTATGGCGCCCAGGCATGGGGCACGTGCGCGTGGTGGGAGATGGCCGTGCACAGCGCCCATCCTGCCGAGCTGGAGCATTGGCGGCGCACCTGGTTCTCGCGCGGCAACGCGGTGGTCTGGATGACCGCCGAACCCAGTGCCGACTTCGCGCTCGATCTGCACGACGGACCGCGCATCTCGACCCCGGTTTCCGATGACATCGCCCAGGGCCCGTGCTGGTTCCGCCACGACACCAACGTGGTCGCGTTCCTGGTGCGGCCACCCCGCAGCCACGCTTCCACCATCGGTGCGCAGGTCATCATCGAACAGCTGCAACGAGAGCTGCGCGGGCAGGGCTTGTGCTACTCGGTCGACGCGGCCTGGCATCGCCTGGATCTGCGACGAGCCGCTTTGGTCGTCTCGTGCGACACGGTGCCGCAGCGCGAGTCAGAGCTGGCGCGCGGCGTGGTCGATGTGTTGGATCGATTGTCGCGCGAGGTTCCTGTCGATGTGATCGACGACGTCAAGGCAAAGCGAGAGATGGCCACCGCCGACGAGCGAGCACGCGGGCATCTCGACGGTTGGTCGCTCGACCTGTTGCTGGGCCGGGCCCGAACGTCGGCGGCAGCCGAACTGGCCGCAGAGAACTCTGTCGCCCGGGCCAACATCCGTCATGAGATCGAAGAGATGCGCCACGATCTGCTGCTCATGGTGCCGCCCAGCGTTGCGGTGGCGGCGCGTGATCTGCCGATGTATCCGGTGCTGGCTGCGCCAAAGATCGAGGGCCGCACGCACAGGTTCGCAAACTTGTTCGAGCCACGTGACGGAGCCGCCCGGTTGGTGGTCGGCGAGCTGGGGATCTCGCTGGACATGCCCGGCGAGACCACGACTGTCATGTGGAGTCACATGGCCGGTGTCATGAAGTGGCGCGACGGCACGCGCATCGTCATCGACGGGCGCGGCCAGGCAATCGTCGTCGAACCGACACGCTTCACACAGGGTCGTCGTGCAGTTGACGAGATCGACGTGAACACACCGGTGCAACTGGCCGTGAACGTGGGCACCCGGTACGCGACACCCATTGTGCCGAGTGCACCGGCTCATGTGCTGAAGGTACTTCGCGGTCTCCGAACTGCAGCGACCGCACTGTTGATCCTGTGCATCGCGGCAGGCCCCATCATCGCCACTTCTCCCATGCGCGGGATCGGGGTCGGAGTGTTCGCGCTGGGGCTGATCGGCACGCCGATCTTCGCCGTGATCTCGACCCGGCGGCCGAAGCCGACCGTGTGGGACAACGGCAACCGGCGTACCAACGTGCCCGACCACGTCGACAAGAACAACTGGTACATCCCCGGCGGGTTGCTGTTCGGCTGGGCAGCGGCGCGTGGCCACCTGTTGCTGGAATGGACGACATCGTTCAGAAAGGACATGGCCGCGTTCACCGCATGCAACATCACCGGCCCCGAGCTGTATCGCCGTCTCGGAGGCGTGTTTGCCGACGACATGCTGGACGACGAGGCCAACGAGTTCCTCACCGATTACCTGGCACAGGGCACGCGCGGCTACGACGTCGATCTGGGTCGGGCCGTGGGGTCACAGCGGTACTTCGAGATTCCCGACACCTGGGAGTCGCAGGCCGCCGTGATCGCAGTCATCGACGAAGCGCACAGGAAGTGGCGGCGGATTGGTCGGCACCGACTGCTGCGTGGCCTGCGCCGCGCTTCACGCTTGGGCGGCGATGGCTCGTGGCGAGGTCAACAAGCCGACGCCTTCGGAGAACGCATGGTCCAGCGCCGACGCCGACGCCGCTGGACGAAGTCCTGACTGCGGTGGACCCGGCAGACGCGGCTCAGTAGGGCCATTCGGGTTCGCGCCGCGTGATCCGTTGCAGGACGCCGCCCAGCCTCAACGTCAACAACACCTTGACCCCCAGGTTCTTTGCGAACCACGGCAACTGGGCACATTGCCGCACTGAGTTGCCGATCTTTGCGCGATTGCCCGCCGGTGGATCGGCGCAGTACTCGGTCAGCGATCGCGATCGACCTACATAGCGGAACTGCTTCGACCAGAAGAGTTGACGGATGATCGCCAGCGTGACACCGACCGACGAGAACGAGTCGTGGATCAGCATGGTGCCACCGAGCTGAACCCGGGCGCCCCAGTCGCGGATGTCTGCACGCGCCGGCGCA
>JANNFQ010000333.1:0-1617 GCA_031380045.1 Acidimicrobiaceae bacterium | reverse complement strand
CTCCAAGGGCGGAGTGCGCTCGTCCTTGGCAGCCACCCGGCAGTAGCGGCGAAGGTCGGCGGACACACCAACGGACCAGAGGAGCCGCTGCGTCCGGCGCCCTCGCGTGCATGCTCGGCAGTGGTCACGATCGAACGCAGTCGGGAGGGCCTGGGCGATGAACGATGTCGAGGAGCGTCCAGACATTGACTGCAAGGTCGAGGCGCGGCCATGACGGTCGGGCTGCGCCCGGTCTGCATCGCGGTATTCAGCTATCTGTTTCCACCCGGGGGCGGACGGCACTGGCCATCTGTATCTGTAACACTCACGGGACGGTAGCGTCGTCACACTGGCGAAGGCATTGTGTAGCGCGTCGAGCGCTCATCGGAACGCCCACATCGAGGAGGGACATGGAATGGACCCGGACCCGCAACGAGGCGCCACTTCAGAGCCGTCTATAGCGCCGGGCCCGCCATCGGCTGGCGGTGGTTCTCCGCGGAGCAGCGGCTGGGGCGACTTCTTCGCCTTCCGGGTGATGGTGACGCCGGCTCTGATCCGCGTGGTCTACGTGATCGGGGTGGTCGTCATCACCGCTGCGGCGATCGTGATCCCGTTGTTGGGCACAGCCACCACGGTGTGCCAGAGCGAAGGCGGCGGTACGCCTGCCTGCACGTCGCTCGGCGCTGGGCCGCTCGTCTACGCACTCCTCGTGGCGATCGTTGTCTTCATCGTCGCCCAGGTCTGCTGGCGGGTGTTGATGGAACTGCTCATGGTCATCTTCGGGATTCACGAGTCGGTCCGTTCGATCGAGGCTCGCGGGGGTCGGTAGGCCACCGAGCGCCCAAATCGAGCCGCGGTGCCGGCCGCCGAACGGTCTCCAGCGGGCCTGAACGAGACAATGGTGGGGCAACCAGGCACCTGAACTGCGTGCTCTGCTCGCGCAACACGGGACTGGCCTGGCACTGATGTTCTTTAGCTCAACGTGTCCTGCCTTCGTGAGCGGCCCGATCTTCAAGAAGTAGTTCTGGATCGCCGTCGCCAAGCCATCGGGGAGGTGCGCGCAGTCGACGCCTGTCTTGTTAGGCGAGCAGGACCGTGAGCTGGTGGCCCAGCATCCGCTCGGAGAAGAACTCCCGCATGGCCGCATCCGTCTGCTCGATGGCGCCCTGACTCGCCTGAAGTCGAAGCTGGCGGTAGATGGCGAGCAGTGTGACCGCCAGAACGAGCCCGCTTACCGCGGTCCAGAACCACTCTGATCCCGGCCCGATGAACGACATCCCATCGGTGTTGATGATCTTCACGCCGGAACTCCTTCTGCTCTTGCCCTTGCCGCTCAGAAGGTAGCGGCTCATCGGCGGCTATTCCACACGGATCCGGCCGGTTGGCGTCGCCCGACACCGACACGCCACACGCGTCGTCGGGCGAGCGTCCAAGCGAGACCGCCGGGTGCTTCTGACCGCACCGCCGGCTCTGCGGAGGCTTCCTCATTGGACCGTTCCCTTGCTCGCCGCACCCTGGCCGCGGGTCTCGCGATCGGCGTCGTAGCGGAACTGCTCCTCGATCGATCTGCCTACGGCGTCAATGTGCCGATCCTCATCGGCCTGATCCTCGGCGCGGGGTGGTTGGTCCGCCGGCGCG
>JANNFQ010000323.1:0-10481 GCA_031380045.1 Acidimicrobiaceae bacterium | reverse complement strand
GGCGACGAACGGCTTGACCACCGCGCCACGCGTGTGCGCGACGGCGCTCGTCGCGTGGTCCAGCGCGCCGACACGCAGCTGGCCGGCGCTGTGGCCACCCTGGTCAGGGTGCCCGCCCGGCTCGATGCCGAACAGCGCACTGTGGCTGGGCTGCAGACACAACTGCGCCTGCTCGACCCGGTCAACGTCATGGCGCGGGGTTGGAGCATCACCCGAGGTCCCGGTGGCATCGCAGTACGCGACGCAACCTCACTGTCGCCAGGCGACTTGCTGGTCTCCACGTTCGCGGCCGGCACTGCCACCAGCACCGTCCAGACGGTGCATCCACACATCGATCCAACCGATCCCACCGACCACATCGATCCCACCCTTCCCACCGATCCCACCGATGATGACGTTCCAGACGGAGACCTGACATGACCGAACCCGCCGCAACGGGCTACGCCGGTGCGCTGGCCGAGCTCGAAACGATCTTGGCCGACCTGGAACGGGCCGATGTCGACGTCGATGTCCTGGCCGCGCAGGTCACTCGCGCAGCCGAGCTGATCGGCTTCTGCCGCGACCGCATCGGCAACGCCCGCTTGCAGATCGAGCAGGTGGTGGCTGGGCTCGACGACTGATTGCCAGCGGCCCGGCTCGTCGCGTCACCTGCCCGGTGTTGCGACATCCGAGCACAGCGAAGCACGCAGGCCACTTCACGCCTAGCCTCTGCACGTGCCTTCCACCGCCCCGCCGCCCACCTCGCTGGCGGTCATCGCCTCTCGGGTCGATGATCGGCTGCACGGTGTGCTCACCTCTGAACTGGCTCGTTGGAGCGCATTCGACGTTGACCTGACCGAGCCGTTCGGCGAGATCGCCCGACTGGTGCTGTCGGGCGGCAAGCGTCTGCGCCCCGCGTTTGCCCATTGGGGCTTCGTTGGTTCGGGTGGCGATCCGGACGATCCCATGGTGGTCAACGCGGGTGCCGCACTGGAGTTGATGCACGCCTTCGCGCTGTTCCACGACGACGTGATGGACGACGCGGCCAGCCGTCGCGGTGCACCCACCACGCACACCGTGTTCGCTCAGCAACATCACGACGCCGGTTGGGCCGGAGAATCGCGCCGCTTCGGCGAGGGCGTGGCGATCTTGGTGGGCGACTTGGCGTTCGTCTATGCCGATCAATTGCTGGTGGGCATTTCGCCGCAGGCGTGGGGCATCTGGAACGAGTTGCGCATCGAACTGAACGTCGGCCAGGTGTTGGACATGGTGGGCAGCGTGCGCAACGACCGCCGGCTGGACAAAGCCCACCGAATCTGCCGCTACAAGAGCGGTAAGTACACCATCGAACGCCCGTTGCACCTGGGTTCGGTCATGGCCGCGCCTCAGCAGGCCGACGAGTTCTTGCCGGCGCTCAGCGCGTACGGGCTGCCGTTGGGCGACGCGTTCCAGATGCGCGACGACGTGATGGGGGCGTTCGGTGATCCGGCTGTGACCGGCAAGCCCGTTGGCGGCGATCTGCGTGAGGGCAAGCCCACACCGCTGCTGGCCCGGGCCGTTGCTGCCGCCACCCCGGCGCAGCGCCACGTGCTGGATACCGTCGGCCGTCCGGGCTTGACCGACGACGAGGTTGCCCGCATCCAACAGGTCATCGTCGAGACCGGGGCGTTCGCCGACCTCGAGACCACCATCCATCGCCTGACCGCCGAGGCGATCACCGCCATCGAGAACTCGTGCATCGCACCAACCGCACGCGACGCTCTGGTGCAGATGGCCAACTACGTCAGCTGGCGAGAGGTATGACTGCCGGCCCGCTGCGCGTCGTCGTGGTGGGGGCCGGGCTGGGGGGCTTGTCCGCAGCGGCGCATCTGACCAAGCACGGTCATGCCGTGACCATCGTCGAGCGCGACCCCATTCCCGGTGGGCGCGCCGGCATGATCACCGAGGCCGGATTCAGGCTGGACAACGGTCCCACGGTGTTGACCATGCCTAACCTGCTGGCTGATGTCTTCGCTGCCGCAGGCGCCGACATGGCCGACTTCGTCACCATCGACAAGGTCGATCCCATGTATCGGGCATGCTTCGCCGACGGCTCGACATTGATGGTTCGTCACGGCCGCGAGGCGATGACGAACGAGATCCGCCAGTTCTCGAACGCTACCGAAGCACAGGCGTTCGGGCGGTTCTGCGATTGGCTCGAGCGTCTGTATCGCGTCGAGATGGCGAACTTCATCGACACCAACTACGACTCGGCTGTGGACTTGATGAAGCCGTGGCGGGCCGGCCTGGAGCTGGTACGCCTGGGCGCGTTCGGCCGGCTGGGTCGCAAAGTAGCCAGCTTCTTTCACGACGAGCGGTTGCAGCGCATCTTCAGCTTCCAGTCGATGTACGCCGGTCTGGCGCCCTACGAGGCCCTTTCGTTGTACGCCGTCATCACCTACATGGACTCGGTCGAAGGGGTCTTCGTGCCGCGCGGCGGCATGCACGCGATGGCCACCGGCCTGGCCGAGGCGGTGCAGAAGGCAGGCGCCACCATTCGCTACGACTCGCCGGTCACGCGCATCTTGCGCGACGGCAGCGGGCGTGTGAACGGGGTCGAGCTCGCCGGCGACGGCAGTGGGTCGGGCGAGCGGATTTCCGCCGACGTGGTCGTGTGCAATGCAGACCTGCCGGTGGCATATCGAACGTTGCTGGGCGGCGTCGATGCACCCCGGGTCGCCAGGCGCGGCAAGTACTCGCCCAGTTGCTTGCTGTGGGTCGCGGGCGTTCGAGGTGCACCACCGGCCGACGCCACTCATCACAACATCCACTTCGGCAACGACTGGGACAGCTCGTTCAAGGCGATCATCCACGATGGGGTGCGCATGCCCGACCCCTCCATCTTGGTCACGTTGCACTCGCTCGATGACCCGGCGCTGGCTCCCGATGGCTGCAGCAGCTTGTACGTGTTGGAGCCCACCCCCAATCTGGACGGCCATGTCGATTGGTCTCGCGAACGCGATCGTGCGGTTGACTCGCTGCGCGCCCGCGTGGCCGGGCTGGGCTATCCCACCGATGTCGTGGTCGAACGCATCTACGACCCGCTCGACTGGCAGGCGTTGGGCATGGAACGCGGCACGCCCTTCGCATTGGCACACACGTTCGGGCAGACCGGCCCGTTCCGTCCGAACAACATCGACAAGCGAGTGCCGGGATTGGTGTTCGTGGGGTCGTCGACCCTGCCAGGGGTGGGAGTTCCGATGGTGCTGGTCTCGGGAAAGCTGGCCGCCCAACGGGTTCAGCAGTACGCCGAGGTCCGCACATGAGACCACGTGGTTCGCAGCCAACGGTCGCCGCAGGCGGGCCGATTTCGTTGGAAGACAGCTACGAACGCTGTCGCGAGCTGAACAAGCGATACGGCACCACGTACTACTGGAGCACCCTGGTTCTGCCACAGATCAAGCGTCACCACGTGCATGCGTTGTACGCGTTCTGTCGATATGCCGATGACATCGTCGACGACATGGGCCCGGCGCCCGCAGCAGAGCGAGCTGTTGCACTCGCCCAGTTCGGCGACCGGTTCTTCGCCGACATGCAGCGCGGGCGGTCGGACGATCCGGTACTGAAAGCCGTGGTGCACACGGTGCGCGCGTTCGACATCGACATCGATTGCTTCCGGCGGTTCTTGCGCTCGATGACGATGGATCTGACGATCACCGCTTACGACACGTGGGACGATCTGTTGGTGTACATGGACGGGTCTGCGGCGGTGATCGGCGAGATGATGCTGCCGATCCTGGAACCGCTGCGCCCCGAAGCCACCGAGCATGCGCGCGATCTGGGCAATGCATTTCAACTGACGAACTTCCTGCGTGACATCGCCGAGGATCTGGATCGCGATCGTCAGTACGTGCCGCAAGAGGATCTGCGCAAGTTCGGTGTCGACCTGACCGAGCGACGCGTCGATGCGGCCTTCATCGAACTGATGCGTTTCGAGATCGATCGATGCCGTCGGTTGTACGCCTCGGCCGATCTGGGCCTGGCCATGCTGCCCGAGCGTTCGGCACGCTGCATCGGTGCGGCTCGCCAGTTGTATGGCCGAATCCTCGGGCGCATCGAAGAGCAGCACTACGACGTGTTCACCTCGCGAGCCCGCGTTTCGACCCGCGAGAAAGCGGCGATGGTGGCAAAGCTTGTTGTGCCGTCGCCGTTCCGCCGGCTGGCGACCCGGCCGGCAGCCCAATCGGCAGCAGGGCCGCAACCGACACCGTTCGCATGACCCGGACGCCAGGCGCGGCGCGCATCGTAGGGGTGGTCTCGCCAGCGCTCACACTGGCCGGAATGATCGCCACCCCGCTGGTGCAGCGCGGCGGTACAGCGCGCCGAACCCTCAGCAGCGTGGTGGTCGGTGGGTTGTTCGCCACCACTGCTGCGGCCGCCACGCATCGATGGGGTGCTCCGCGAACTGTGGCCGCGGCCGGCGCCGTCGCTGCCGCCACCACAGCGGTGGAACATGTGGGCACACGAACCGGGCTGCCGTTCAGCAGCTATGCATACACCGGCGCGTTGCGCCCAACCGTCGCCGGCGTTCCGGCGATCGTCCCCCTGGCTTGGTTCGCGATGGCCGTACCCGCGCGCGAAACGGCCCACGCGGCATTGGGTGCTCGCTCGAACCGGGCGACCCGAATCGTGGTCGGGGCCGCAGCACTGACTGCGTGGGATCTGTTCCTGGACCCGCAGATGGTGGGTGAGGGGTTCTGGCGCTGGGCCCGGGCCGGTCGCTATCGCGGCATCCCGTTGAGCAACTTCGCCGGCTGGCTGCTGACCGCGGCAGGAGTCATGGCAGTGCTGGAAGTGGTGCTGCCACCGACACCCCAGCCCGATCCAGTGCTGGTCGGCGAGTACGGCGTGATGGCCACCATGGAGACGATTGGTTTTGCGCGTTTCTTCGGCGACCGAGTGGTTGCTGCGGTCGGGGGCGCAGGCATGTTGCCGGTGGCCGCGACTGCCACTGCTCGAATGCTCGGCAGACAACGGCGCGCGCATCGTGTCTGAACCCCGGCCGATCGACGTGGTTGTCGTGGGTGCGGGCGTCGGTGGCCTGGCGGTGGCGATCAGGTTGCGCGCTGCGGGTCACCACGTCCTCGTTCTCGAGCGTGCCGCGCAGCCCGGCGGCAAGCTGGCGGTGCGGCAGCGCGACGGCTTCACCTTCGACATCGGTCCGTCGTTGATCACGCTGCCGCACGTGTTCGACGAACTGTTCCGGTGCGCCGGGTCATCGCTGGACGAACAGGTGTCGATGGTCCGTCTGGACCCCCAGTTCCGGTACCACTGGCCCGACGGGCGCACGTTGGTGATCGGTGACGACGGCTGCGATCAGCCGGGCTATCGAGACTTCGTGGCGCACGGCCGACAGATCTGGCAAGTCAGCGAACGAACCTTCTTCGCCGGCCCGATGTCGGGGCCGCTGTCGCTGTTCCGTCGCCTGCGCCGGCCGCGCGACCTGACCGACATCGATCCGTTGCGAACGCTGGACGCATCGGCCCGCCGCTTCTTCGACGACCCGCACATGGTGCAGTGGGCGGGCCGGTACGCCACGTACTCTGGCTCGTCGCCCTACCAGGCACCGGCGACGCTCGGATGCATCGCCCACATCGAGCATCAGTACGGCTGCTGGTATCCCATCGGTGGGCTGGGCGCCGTACGCGACGCACTGGTGCGCGTGGCCCGGCTGGCGGGTGTCGAGATCAGGTGCTCGACCGAGGCAGTTGCAATCACGACCTCACCTGGGTCCGACGGCTCACTGCGCAGCGACCGTCGGCGTATGGGCCGATTCGGGTCGCGGCGCAGCGAATGCATCACCGGAGTCACGCTGGCCGATGGCTCGCGTTTGCTTGCAGACATCGTGATTGCCAACGCCGATGCGCATCATCTGTACGCCGATCTGTTGCCAGACCAGCGCGCGCTGCGGCGCACACAGCGCGCGACCCCGTCGACCAGTGGCTTCGTCGTTCTGGCCGGCGTGCGTGGTTTGACCCCGGGGGTCGGGCATCACAACGTCTGGTTCAGCGCCGATCCGCGTCACGAGTTCGCGCAGCTGCGCGACGGTCGGCTGGCTGACGACCCCACGGTCTACGCGTGCGTCAGCGCTGTCACCGACCCCAGTCAGGCACCGGTCGGCCACGAGAACTGGTTCCTGCTGGTGAACACGCCGGCAGGGGCACAGGTCGACCGCGATGCGTACTGCGCCGTCGTCTTCGATCGGCTGCGTACAGCGGGCATCGACCTGGCCCCCCGGTTGGCATTCACCGAGACGCTGACGCCCAACGACTTCGAGCAACGGTATCGATCGCCCGGTGGTGCCATCTACGGCACGTCGTCGAACGGCCGCCGAGCAGCGTTCGTACGGCCGGCCAACCGAGGTGCCGTGCCGGGTCTCTACTTGGTCGGTGGCAGCACCCATCCCGGCGGCGGCCTGCCGGTGGTCACCATGGGTGCCCGCATCGTGGCCGACATGATTCAGGCCGATCTTCGATGAACGCACGCCAAGTGTGGATGCTGGGTAGGCCGACGGCCCGACGCGGGCCGGTGGGTCGAGTACTGCTGATGGTCCGCGTGGTGGCCGCCGCCGTGGCGGTGTCGCGCATCGTTCGCGCCGCCCGACGGCGCCCACCGTTGACGGCCGCACCGGCCGGCGTCGCCGTCGACCGATCGACGGTCAGCTCGACGATCAGCATCGTGGTCCCGGCCCGGGACGAGGCGTTGCGTATCGGCCCGCTGCTGCAGATCGTGTGCGGTGCACCGGGTGTCGCGGAAGTGGTGGTCGTCGATGATCAGAGCTCGGATGCCACTGCGGCCATCGCTGCCGCGGCCGGAGCGCGCGTGATCGCGGGCGCAGCGTTGCCCGCCGGATGGGTGGGCAAGGCGTGGGCATTGCAGCAGGGGGTCCTGGCGGCAACGGGTGATTGGGTGGTGACGCTGGACGCCGATACGCGACCATCGCCACAGCTGGCTCAGTCGTTGGTGGCCCGAGCACAACATGACGCGCTCGACTTCGTCACGGTCGGCGGCAGGTTCGAATGCCCGACCGCGGGCGTGCGTTGGCTGCACCCGGCGATGTTGACAACGCTGGTGTACCGATTCGGTCCGCCTGGCTACAGCGGGCGCGTGCGTGCTGATCGTCAGTTGGCGAACGGGCAGTGCATGGCGTTCGACCGCCGTCGATTGCTGGCCGCCGGGGGGATGCATCCAGTCGCGGCGCACGTGATCGAAGACGTCGCCCTGGCACGACACCTTGCCGGCGCCGGTTGGTCCGTCGCCATGCTGGAGGGGCCCGACGTGTTGACGACCCGCATGTTCGACGATCTGTCACATGCGGTGAGCGGGTGGAGCCGCTCGCTGGCACTGCCGGGAGTCGAGCCGCGATGGCGACAGGCCGCCGAGCTGGTGCTGGTGCTGGCCGCCCAAGCACTGCCGATTCCCCGGTTGATCATGCGGCGCGGCGACGTGCTGGATGTCGGTCTGGCGCTGATGCGGCTGGGCACGCTGGCCGGTACAGCAGGGGCGTATGAACGAACCGGGCCCGCGTACTGGTTGTCGCCCACCGCCGATCTGGTCGCAGTGGTCGCGCTGGCCCGAGGCAGCGTGACGCGCACCCACCGCTGGCGCGGGCGGGTCTACGCGACGGCGTCGGGCTGAGTGGTCACCTCGCCTCGGCGGTCAGCCAGGGCCGCCTGTGCGAAGCGCACGCCGATCAGCGTCATCAACCCACCTGTTGCCGCGGTTCGATACCGACCATCGACGAACAGTTGCACGAACGGCAGGCTGAAGACGCCGGCCCGCGCAGCCCAGGCGAACGACCGCGTCGCGGCCATCACGACCAGCAGCACCCCGATCGAGATCGCGGCCGCCAACGGGGCCAACACGCAGATGGCACCGGCGAACGTCAGCACGCTGCGACCACCACGGAACCGGGCGAACACGGGCCAAGCGTGCCCGATCATGGCGGCACCGGCGCCCAGGTAGGCAACCCACCAGTGGGTCGAGATGGCCAGACCCGCTGCCGCGGCCAGGGCCCCCTTGGCGGCGTCGCCGACGAACACGGGCAGCGCGGCGCGGCGGCCCAGCGTGGTCTTCGCGTTCCAGTAGCCGGCGTTGCCGTCGCCGGTCAGGCGAAGGTCGGGCACGCCGTTGCGGCGAGCGACCAGCACCGCCACGGGTACGGAGCCGACCATGTACCCGATCGCCAGCGTCACGATCAGTCGCACTCAGCCATGCTGGCACGGATAGGTCGTGACGTGCGCGAGACGGACCCTGCACGCGTTCAGCCCAATGGCCACATCGTGAACGCCAGCCGGCCGGTGATCGACGAGACCGGGACGAAACCGAAGTGGCGCGAGTCGGACGATTCGAAACGGTTGTCGCCCAACAGGAACACGTATCCGTGTGGCACGTCGACGGGCCCGTAGAACGAACCCTCCATCCGATCGTTGTTCACGTTCGGCTCGTCCGGGAACACGCCGTTCAACTGCAGCCGGCCGTCGTAGACGCCGACCGCGTCGCCGGCCACGGCCACCACTCGCTTGACGATCAGCGCGTCGGTGTCGGGACTGTGCGCTACCACGATCTCGCCACGGTGCGGGTCTCGCCACCTGAACGACATCTTGTCGACCGCAATCACGTCGCCGTCGTGGAGGGTGGGAGTCATGCTGTTCGAGTGGATCTTGACCGGCTCGGCGACACACGCCTTGATGCCCAGGATCAAACCGATGGTCACCGCAACGGCTGCAAGGCGCCGTACCAGCGCCCGCTGGCCCCTGACGTCGCCCGTACCGGCGTCGCTCTCGAACTCCAGTCGCCGGTCAGCAAGATCGTCTGCGGCGGGCTCGATCACCGACTACGACAGTACGCCGGTCAGCGCCAGTGCCCACAGCGCTGCGCCCACGCAGGCCAGCAATGTGGTGGTGCGCTGGCGCAGGCTGCGGTTCATGACGCTGAGCAGCACCACGATCAACAGCAGTTCGGCGATGAGGGTGGACAGGTCCAGTGGCCCGATGCCGTCTGGCGTTCCCTTCGGCAGCAACGATTGCCCCGCCAGTACGCGACCGCCGTGAGCCGATGCGCGTGGCGCGAACGGGATGCCAGACGTGCGGCTGACGACATACACGCAGGCAATGCCGACGTTCAGCCACAGGTTCGCGGCAACCATTGCCGGCGACATCCGGTCGCGCACCAACAGCACTGCCAGCAGACCCTGTGCCACCGCCAGGACCATGAAGAAAACCCCTGCCGTCGGCCATTCCTCGAAGTGCCCGGGCACAGCAACGGCATGTGCCAGCGCGGCGTACGCCGACAGGCAGATCGCCAGATCGACCACCGGCGAGCGAACCGCCTTGCTGCCGGTGGTCGATCGACGGAGGGCGATTGCCATCAGAGGTCCCCGTCCTCGGGCTGGTTCTTGCACGGGAATCCCAGAGGATCCATGCTCTCCCACTCGGGGTTGAGCACCTCGAACTGGGTCATCATGTCGTGGTCTTCGTGCACCAGGTTGTGACAGTGCATCATGTACTTGCCCTGCCCGTTGTCGAACCTGACCAGCAGCCGCACCGTCTCTGTCTCGCCCAGATACACGACGTCCTTCGGACCTTTCTCGTAGGCGAACGGCGGCTGGCCGTTGCGGTCGAGGATCTTGAAGTCGATCAGGTGGATGTGCGCGGGGTGGAACCATCCACCCGACGCGTTTTGGAGCGTCCACAGCTCGGTGTCGCCGTAGTTGATCGTGGCTTGGGTGTGCGTGAACCCGCTGTCGACCACGTCTTTCCACGTCTCGCCGTTGATCGTCCACTCGCCGCCGCTGCGTCGGAAGTCGAAGAAGCGATCGGTCACCACAGCATCTTCGATCCGTAGGTCCATGCAGTCGTTGTACGTGCTGAGGACGGGTGGAATGGAGTTGTTCGACCGGTCGAACGCGTCGCCTACCACGTCGAACGCCATGATCTTGTCGGTGTTGGGGTAATTGACGTTGTTCTTCGGGCTGGAGTTCCTCAGGATCACTCGCTTGCCGGGCCGATACTTCGAGAAGTCGATGATGACTTCGTAGCGCTCGGCCATGCCGTGGCGAATGTTGCTCACCGGCTGTGGCACGGGCATCAGCCCACCGTCGGTCGCGATGACGGTCATCTTGTCGCCGGTGTCGAGGGAGTAGCGGAACGACCGCGAGACGCATGCGTTCAGGATGCGGAAGCGGTACTTGCGCCGCTTCACCTTCATCACCGGCCACGCACCACCGTTCACGGTGATCACGTCGCCGTACATGCCCGACTCGTTGTCCAGCGAGAACAGCAGTTGACCGTCGCTCTTGAACATCACGTCGCCCAGGATCAGCGGCACGTCGTACTCGCCCTTGGGCAGCGGCAGGCTCTGGTCTTCGGCGTCGGTCATGTGGTACTGCGCCAGCAGCCCGTGGTAGACGTTTTCGGCCGTGTGGTGCACGCCGTGGTCGTGGTACCAGAGGGTGCGCGACC
>JANNFQ010000110.1:0-3791 GCA_031380045.1 Acidimicrobiaceae bacterium | reverse complement strand
TGCTGGCGATCAACCTGAACCTGACACGCGCCGGCCCAGGGTTGGAACTGGGCGCGGGATTCGTCAGTGGTGTGCTGAACACGTCGTTGTCGACGAACGGCCCGCCGCTGGTGCTTGCTCTCCAGGCCCGGCAGTTGCCTCCTGATGCTTTTCGAGGAACGTTGAACACCGTGTTCGGACTGTCGAACGTGTTCAGCATCACGCTGTTCCTCGTAGCTGGACGGGTGAACCACGATGGCGTCGTAGCGGCAGCAGTCGCGTTACCGGCACTGTTCGCCGGACAGTTGGCCGGCTTCCCCGTCAGGCGCCATGTCGCCGGCGCCCGCTTTCGAGTGCTGGTGCTCGGCCTGCTGGTGCTCGCCGCGTTCATCTCCATCGCCAGCGCGCTGACCTGACCGACGAACTGGCGGTCCACCGATGAGGCCGACGGCCCGCCCGCCTGGCCGACGGTCCACCGGTCGGTCCGGTCGGTTTAGTGTTCGGCATGGCCGATGTGAACGGGGCCCACGATCGTGGCATGCCCGCCAACGTGGTGGTCGTGCTGCTGGACTCGCTGAATCGGCACATGCTCGGCAGCTACGGCGGCACCGAATTCGAGACCCCGAACCTGGACCGATTCGCGACGCGCTCGGTGCGCTTCACGCGCCATGTCACCGGCTCGTTGCCGTGCATGCCGGCACGTCACGACATCTTGTGTGGCTCGCTGGACTTCCTGTGGCGGCCGTGGGGCTCGATCGAACTGTGGGAGCAGGCGCTGACCGTCGACCTTCGCGATTCCGGCGTCACCACCATGCTGATCACCGACCATCCGCACCTGTTCGAGACCGGGGGCGAGAACTACCACACCGACTTCGGCGGATGGGACTACGTGCGCGGGCACGAGGGTGACCCGTGGAAGACGTGGCTGGATCCGTCGTGGATGGGTGTGCCGGCACCACCGGCTGTCGGTGGCGGATGGTTCATCGAGCGTCGCGCGGGCAAGTCGGCGCCGAAGATCGATCGGCCCTACGACCGCACCCGCACGCACTTCCGCAGCGAGCTCGACTTTCCCGGACCGCGCACCATGCGCGCCGCCACTCAGTGGTTGGCCGAGACGGCACAGCAGAGCCAGCCGGGGCGGTGGATGCTGTTCGTCGACGAGTTCGACCCACACGAGCCGTTCGACACGCCCGAACCCTGGGCTTCGTCGTACGACGACGAGCCCTGGCAGGGCGAACGCCTGATCTGGCCGCCGTACGTCGTCGGGGGCCGCAGCAGCGGTCTGCTCAGCGAAGCGGAATGTCGGCACCTACGCGCGAACTATGGCGCCAAGTTGTCGATGATCGACCATTGGTTTGGTGGACTGATGGACGAACTGGATGCCAGCGGTCGATGGGACGACACGGCGGTCATCGTGTGCACCGATCACGGCCACTACCTCGGTGACGAACGCGACAGCGATGTCACTGCCGACGGCGGTGCGCGGGTCGACATCTGGGGCAAGCCGATGGTGCCGCAGTTCGAGCCGCTGGGCCACACGCCGCTGTTCGTGCACTGGCCCGGTTCCTCAGAGGGGATCACGTGCGACGCGTTGACCACGAACGTCGATCTGCACGCCACCCTGTGCGACGTGTTCGGTGTGCATCCGGCGCATCGAACCCATGGCGTCTCGCTGGTGCCGTTGTTGAACGGCTCGGCCACCGCAGTGCGCGAGTGGGCTTTGGGCGGGGTCTTCGGCAACTGGGTGCAGGTCACCGACGGCCGCCGGAAGTACGCCAGAGCTCCGGCGGGCGACAACCTGCCGCTGAGCATGTGGAGCAATCGATGGAGCACCATGCCGGTCCACGTGAAGGGCTTCACGCCGTTGCCGCTTCCGAACGAGCGAGCAGTCCTGGACCGCATGCCCGGCAGCAGCGTGCCCGTCATCCGCCAACCGTTCGCAGCCGGTGACGCACTTCCCTTCTGGGTCAGTCGCAACACCGTCGACCAACATCACTTGTACGACATCGACGTCGACCCCGACGAGCGAGAGAACCGCTGCGGCGAGGCTGTCGAGCGAGAGATGCAGGAGATGCTGCGCGTGGCGCTGGCCGATGTGGACGCACCCGCCGAACAGTTCCAGCGCCTCGGTGTGACCTGAGGTCGCGAAACGGGCACGGTCGACGGAGGACCCCTCGCCAGACGGGGTCGGCGGTACTACTGTGGCGTTGTGGCAACGGACCAGCTCCGGCATGACGCAGTCGTCGAGGCGACGTCCGAGACAGAACGGACGATGCGCCCCCAACGGGTGCCGGTCAACGTGTATGCCAGCACCGGTGCGCTGGTGATCGTGGCGCCGCTGCCCGCGGTCACTCCGCAGGACGTGACTGTGGAGTTGAGCGAGCACACGGTCAGGTTCTGGGCCAGGTTGCGCAGTGCCGGGCCGCGCACGTATTTGATCCACGAGTGGGAGTACGGCGGCTACGAGCGCGAGATCGATGTGCCGGCCGGCTACGGCGGGGCCGTCGAGGCATCGATGATGAACGGCCAGTTGGTCATCCGCGTGCTGCGCGGCGCGACCACCGGCGCCATCACGATCAAACCATCCGGCCTCTGAACACCGGTCTGCTGGTCGCTGACCGCTGACTGCTGGAGGGGTTCAGCTGGTGCCGAACCACTGCATCCAGGCGTCGACCGTCTTCGGTTTGAACACGTAGTTGGTTTGCACGATGGCGGCCATCGACGCACTGGAAGGTTGCGAGTACCGGTGGCCCGGATAGACGATGGTGTCGTCCGACAGCGCCGCCAACGTGTGCAGGCTGTGGTACATGTCTTCGACGTTGCTGCCCGGCAGGTCGGTTCGCCCACACCCCTCCAAGAACAGCGTGTCGCCGCTGATCAACCGACCATCCACGTGGAAGCACTGACTGCCCGGCGTGTGACCGGGCGTGTGCACCAAGGTGATGTCGACGCCGCCCACCGAGACGACGTCGCCAGGATCGTGCTGCACCAGCTGCGCTTCGCCCAACCCTGTGGTGCGCATGACCCACGGCGCTTCCAAACGTTGCACGTGGATGGGGCAGTCGGCTCGCTCTAGCAAGGTGGCGACGCCCTCGATCTGAAAGCCCATCATCGATCCACCGACATGATCGGCGTGGAAGTGCGTTGCCAGCACGCCGGTGCAGCGCATGCCGTCGCCCTCGACCACATCCAGCAGATCGCCCACCGCGTATGCCGGATCGACCAGTACGCACTCGCCCGAGGCGCGGTCGCCGATGACGTAGACGAAGTTGACCATCTGTTGCGCCACCGGATCGTCGATGGCGAAGTCTCGTCCTGACAGGAGTTGACGGAAGTAGAACTGATCGGGCTGCACCCGCACAGGCTATTGCTGCGTGTCAGTTGCCGCCGAAGGCGAGCCATTCGGCGGTGACCGAGTCGCGTTGCGGGGGCAGCTCGGCCCGGCCCCACAGGCCCAGCAGAATGCCTTCGGCCGGGCCCCACAGCCGGGGGCTGTTGGCGTCGCCGTCTCTCGCTGATCGCTGTACCTCGACGGTTGCCCCGTCTGGCGAGCCAACGATCAGTCGAATGTCGGTGTCGACGCAGTCGATGGTCATCGAGCCGACCGGCGCGGGGCGTCCGTCTCGTTTCAGGATTCGAGGCACGATGATCTCGAAGTACTCGGCGATGCCGTCGGCGGCGATGTCGGGGTCCAGCGGCGAGGTCGGGCCGACCGCGCGCTCGGCATCCCACGCGTGCACCTGCGTCTCGTGGGCCTGACGGCGCGGCCACACGCCGGCAACCTTCGGCACTGGGAACGGGTGCCACGTGGG
>JANNFQ010000196.1:0-28510 GCA_031380045.1 Acidimicrobiaceae bacterium | reverse complement strand
CGGCAGTTCTGCACGCTTCCGAACGAGACTCAGTCGGAATGCGGCTGCGCCTCGGCGGCCGTCTTCAGGAAGTCGTTTCGCTCCTCGATGAGCTTGGCCATGTAGCGCTCCAGAACGACCTGGTCCACCATCCGACCGACCAGCCCGACCGGTGACGTGAAGTCGATGATGTCGATCATCAGCGTGGCCTTGCCACATCGCTCGAACCGGTGCTCGTGATGGAACCGTCGGAACGGTCCCTTGATCTGTTCATCGACGAACTGATCCGGAGCCGTCATCGCGGTCACTTTGCTGGTCATTTTGAACGGCACCCCGAAGTGCGTCGCTTTCCAGGTGACCTGTTCACCCAGCCCGATCAGCCCGTTCGTTACACCGGCGATCGCTTGCTCACGCGACTTGCCCATCGAACCAAGGTGGGCGTCGATGCTGCGGGCAAGGTCGAAAACCACCTCGACTGGTGCGTCGATCTCTGTCCGAAGTTCGATGTGCGCCATCCGTTGATCTCCCGGTTCGGCTTCAGTCAAGCGGGCGTAGCGGCAGCTCTGCAAGCGCAAGCGGTTCAGCTGAACCGCACACTTCGGCAGATAGGGCCTAGCTCTCGCTCTCAGGGAAGGCTGCCAATGTTGATTGCCGCCACCCAGGACAGGGACGATGACCCGTCGAGGTCTAGCAGAACCTGCTGGGCGGCTTCGCCAACGTCGAGGCTCACGATGCCGTTGCAGGCTCCGGTCGCTGTCACTCTGGATGGTGCCGAGGTAGGACGACTCTGGGCCAATGCGTTCGACGCTCTCGATGAAGCGAATATTGACGTCTGTAGTGGTGAAGAGCGACGCAACCGTACGGGGCTCCGGCTCGCCGTTCTCGGGGCCGAAGTAGTGGAGGGTCACGCCATCCTCATGGGTGGTTCCCAACAGACGGAAACCCGGCTGAAGCGCGACTGTGCCGCCACAGACTTCGAGCGCTGCCGGGTCGGCGTCGTTGGACGAGCACGCAACAACCAGCGCCGACAACAAGAGGAGCGCAGGGACTCGACGCACGGAGTAGATCATGGCTGATACAGATCGGCAGATGTGTGCGCGGGTCGGCCTTCGGTGAACCCTTCCCGAGTCGGCGTCTGTGGGGGCTTTCGTCGAAACCGTCAGGGGGGTGCGTCGTTGGAGACAGCGGGTATTGGAAGTGGAAACGAGCTACGGTCAGCGCCGTGCAAGTGCGCGGTCTTTTGGGCCATCGGATCACGGTCGGAGAGGCGATACTCGTACTCGGAGCAATCTTGTTTTCCGTGTCGCTGTTATCGAGTGGCGACCTGCTCGCCGGGCTCGGTGTGCTGATCCTGATATTCGCCGCTGTGTCGGTCCTCTGTTTCGTGCAACAGCGCCGTCTGACGGAGCGAACCGTGCGGCTAGAGGAGACCGCGATGGTGCCGTACTCGTGTGAAATCGTGTGGGGCTTGATCAAGCCAGCAGAAATGGCACCCTTGATCGAGCCGGAGCTGAGTCGTGGCTATCAAGTGCCGGGAACTCCCGAAGGCGTCGGTGAGCGACAAGCCTTGGAGCGCCACGACGGCACGACGGTCATTGTCGAGGTGATCGAATACGAGGCGAACCGGCGGGCCGTCGTGCGCCAAGTCTCGCCGAAGATGCTCGAGGAGCACCGCTCCCTTCAAGCCGTCGAGCCGGTGACCGGTGGGTGCGTGTACACCGAGGCCATCGAGGTCGATTTGAAGAAGGGGCAGCGGATCATCCGTGCCGAGTGGGAGGTGCTGTGGCGTTCGGCCGTGCAAGAGCGGATCGTCCGAATTCGAGCGCTGCTTGACTCGACGGCACCAGGCGCTTCGCCGAAAGGCGAGCCGCCCGCAGCCCAGTGACCGTCCACCGCGTCATGCAAAGGCTTCGCGATGGAGCATGCCGCCGCCGTTCTCAAACGAAAAGGAGGGCTGCGAAGGATCCCAGCTCGTCGACTACGTCACGGGTTCCAGTGGTCGAGAAGTAGCGCCTATTGCCGAACCGATGCACTGATTTCCACCGGGCATAGCGGCAGATCTGCTCGCTTCTCTACACCGTGACAGTCGTCCACTCGCCGAGGGGCGGAGCCAATGGCAGCTCGAAGGCCCAGGTGGTCATCGTCTCGTGAGCTAGGCGAAGATCGGCGCGTGTCACACCGAAGTGCCTGTCCGGTCCTCCCTCGCGACGCTCCACGGTCCAGCCGCCTTGACCATCCTGAATGACTTGGATGTAAGTCTGCCCGCTCGCATCAGCGACACGCTCCACGATGAACCACGTCTCGTCGCCACGCTCTATGTCGCTCAGAAGCTCGAACAGCAGATCCCCGGAGGGGTCGTCCCAGGCTGCTCCGGACTCCGTCAGCGCACGAACCATCGGGGCTGCCATGGGGGTGCATATTGCCCGATGCGGCACGCTTTGTCCAGCACCCAGATCGGCAGCTATGCGCTAGCGGTACTGCTCGATGATCTCCTCCAAGGACAGCGCGGCCTCGCCTGGACCTGCCCGATTGGATCGAACGACATCGACAACGGACGTTGCCGCGTCACTCGTGCCGTTTGTGTCCGCGACTGCCAGCAGCGACTCAGCTTCCTCCGGTGGCAAGTGATGGTGCTTCCGGAGATGCTGCGCCATCGTCTGACGCCCGAGAACGGTCGTCGTCGGAGCGTCAACTGTTCGGGACCACACGACGTAGCAGTCGGTTGCGAGCCGAACTACTAGTTCAGCCATCGTGAGGCACCGGCTCGTCCAAGTAGCGCATAGTGCCCGGTATGTGCGCTCTGCGCAAGTGGTTCTGCGTGAGCGTTATGTGCGGGGGCGTGGTCAGCGTGCGGCGCCGGCGATGAATGTGGAGACGATGTAGGTGGCGTGGCGGTCGAGGGAGACTCTGGCGCGGTCGTAGCGCATCGTGGTTCTCGGGTCGGCGTGGGAGGCGGCTTCTTGGACGTCACGTAGCGGGACGCCGGCGTCGAGGGCGGCGGTGATGAAGCCGTGGCGCAGGGTGTGCGGGCCGATGTGTTTGTTGATCCCGGCTGCATTGCCGATGCGGCGCACGATCCGCGAGGCGGCGTGACGGTCCAGACCTCCGCCTTCGTTGCCGTAAAGGATCGTGCCTTCGAAGCGTTCACCCACCACGAGGTCGACCGCGCGGGCGGTGCGTGGGGCGAGTGGCATGGTGACGGTCTTGCCGCCTTTGCGCAACACCGTCAGTGTCCGATGTCCGCGTTCGAGGGCGAGGTCCTCGATCCGGGCGCCGATGGCCTCGGAGACGCGCAGCCCGTTCAACGCGAGCAGCGAGATCAGAGCGTGGTCACGTGCGCCGGCGAGGCCGGCCGCGACGAGCATCGCGCCCAGCTCGTTGCGGTCAAGGCCGATCGCGTGGGACTCGTAGTCCATCTTCGGGCGACGCACGTGCACTGCGGGCGAATGCTCGATGAGCCCTTCTTGCTCCGCGTACCGGTAGAAGCAGACGATTGTTCCCAACCGTCGGGCGATCGTCGCTCGGGCGCGGCCGATGGCTTCGAGGTGTCGGGCGAACGCTTCGATGTGCGCGCGTCGGACATCGAACAGTCGCATGCCGGCAGCGGTGACCCACTCGGTGTAGAGGCGTAGGTCGAGTGAGTAGGCGTCGCGGGTGAGGCCGGAGTAGCCGGCCAGAAACCCTGTCAGCGCGAGCGCTTCGGGGTTGGTGAACAGATCGTCGTCACGGGTGCGGACCAGCACCCCGGTTGAGTCGGACATGACAGAGCCTCCAAAGATGAAACGGGTGGGAAGCCCAGCAACGCGACACCACGCTGGCCTCGAACGCAACAGGCGTGACCGGTCAGGTCTGGTCGCGGAGCGCTTCGCAGATCGTTGCGATCGGAAGCTGCCGGCGTTCCGAAGCTGCCCGCACGTATGCGACGACCGCGTCGAACGCATGCGACCACAAGTCGTCGACGTTCCACCAGGACGTGTCCTCAGGCTCGACGCCAGAAGCGATCAGGATGGCTGCGGTGAGCGCGTACCGCCGTTTCTGATGAGCAGCATTCCCACGGACCGGGGACTCGGGCAGGTAGCGGCTTTGGAGCTCACCGAAGTCCAACGGCTCGGCCGACGAGGCGCCACATGCCAAGAACGCCGACGCAGCCAGCTCGAGCAGCTGACGAGCAGAGGCCGCAGACCCATACCGGAAGCACTCGCCGACACGGTCACGCAAGTCGTCGAGGTGCACATCACCGATGAGACCATCCAGCATCACAACCACCGGGTCATCCGGTTCCGAAACCGAGAACGAACTCACTCTGCCAGCCTGCCCACACAACCCCACACGGTCAAGCAGCACTTGCGCCGAGCGCACATACCGGGCACTATGCGCTCCTTGGACGAGCGCATCGACCTGGACGAAGCGGTACAACAGATCGCGTCTCGCACGCCCGGATGGCGGGCCGCTGGTATGACGGTAGGCGAACCCACCTGGCGCGATGAGAACGAGCCGTGGCCGCCATCGATGAAGGTCGATCGCGCTGAGGTGCGGAGTCCCGACTCCGTCGGAGTCCGCTGTACCAAGGGCGTTCAGGAAGGATCGCTGGTCCTCTTCAAGGGAGGCTGGGCTGATCTGGAGTTCTGGGCAGGCGCTCACACCGATGTTGTCGTCGAAGCTCCGGGCTGGGAGGACTGGCTCGACCTCGAAGGCTTCGGCGCGCTCCTCGATCGATTTGGGTCAATGTTTCAGTAGGCGACAGATCTGCCGATAGGTCGCGTTGACTGTGGTGGCCAGACGCCGGGCGCTCAGCCTTCAGCGCTCAGTGCTTGAGGCGGTGGCGCGACAGGCGGGTCCCGGGGAGACGCCAAGAGTTGATGCTCTCGCGGACCGTCCAGACCATCGTCGGGCTGCTCCAGGACTGGCTTGGTTTGCTGAGCGCCCAACCGTCGCCGATTGTGATGGCGGCGTGGGCGAGTTGGTCGTTTTCGTGCCAGACCAGCACGGTCCCGGGCACCGCGTCCTGGCTCGTTCCGCGCACGGGTTCAGTTCGCTCGGTGAGCCATTGGGAGAACGGTTCCTGCAGCATCCAGGTGGATTCGGCTTCGATCACTCCGGCTGCGGCCATCACCGTGCCGAAACAGTTTGGTCCCGACTTCGCTGCAAACGTGCCCGCCAATCTGCGGGCCTCGGGCACCGTCGTGGCCGCTCGACGCCACGTGGCCGCAGACACAGACTCGTGCCTACTAGGCCGCACCCCCGCCTCCACCCAGCGCACCATGCGAACGTCACCTTCTTTCTCAAGCCTCGATGGCCAGCACGGTGACGGCTTCGGATGGCTCACCCTGCGGCGCTCCACCATCAGCGCTCGTCGTGCCGACGCTGGAAGTTGCCGAAAGCTCTCCTCGTCGATCCACACCCACGTGCCGCCGTACATGAAAAAGGTGTCGCGGTGTTCCGCCGTGACTCGGCGGTCGGAACCGGGCGGAGGGAGGCTTTGACCCAGCCCGGGGGCGAGGCGGTCCACACGAAAGGGTTGATGACGCGGCGCGAACCAGCCACGCCACTGCCCGAGCAACTCCTCCTCGACGGCGATCCCCAGGACGCGCATTGCGTCAGACTTCCACATCGTCGGCCCCTGGTCGCTGGCACTGCGAGCGCCCATAGTCCCGGTGACATGCGCACGGGCTACCCCGCCCAGAACTGCCGATCTGCACGGGGCACAGTGCCGCAAACCACTGGCTCTTCTGCGACGGCGGAAGGCAGGATGAGGCGGTGAACGAACTGACATTCCAGCGCTGGGACTACACCCTGACATTCAGGCGCAACCTCCAGAACCGCTGGAGAGCCCGGCAGCCGGAACGGACCGACATGATCGTTCCGGTCATCGACGGTGTGACCGTGCAGGACATCCTCGACCACAACGGGTTCGCAGGTCTTGCGGCGCGCTACGTCGAGCCATTCGTGACGCACTGGGGCGGATCACCGAACTACGGCGACGACGGGCACTGGGCGATCATCGACGGCGGATGTGGAGTCGTCGGGTGCTGCGGAGTTCAGGCCGACATCACGGTCGAAGCCACACGAGTCCGCTGGTCGCACTTCAAGATCGGAACGCAAGACCCGGACGACCGCGAATATGTGTTCGACCGAGCCGCCTACATGGCAGCTGTCAACGGCATCGCCCACCTTCAGCCCGTAGCCGTCACTGAGAAGGTGTAGCGCAGGGCTGCCGAAGTGGGCGGTTCAGCTGAACCGATTGCTGGTACCGAACTGCCGATAGGCGCTTGACGATCTTCCACAGAGCGCGGCAGTGTGAACGCCGATGGCTTCCGCCCAAGACACCTTCGCCGAGATGATCAAGCTCGGAGTGCGCCCTCGCCTCAAGGCCTTGGGCTTCACCGGGTCCGGCACCACGTTCGTCTGGCCGAGCACGTCCTGCTTCTGCCAGTTCGGCATCCAACGATCACAGTTCTCGAATCGTGACGCGCTCAAGTTCACGATCAACGTCACCGCCGCCGACCGAACCGCATGGGAGTTGGCGAGGCAATCAAAACCGTTCTTTCCGGCGAAGCCGAGCCCGAACACCTTCTACGGGAGCGGCTTCTGGCAGAGCCGGATCGGCAAGCTGCTCCCCGAAGGTGAAGACAAGTGGTGGACCGTCGAGGCGAACCAGGATTGGGCACTCCTCGCTGACGAGGTGGTGGACGCGGTCACGCAATTCGCGCTCCCAGAACTGCGTCGGCGGGGCGGCGCGTAACTGCCGTTAGGCATGGTGGGCAAGCAGCCATGTTGTGGGAGAGTCTCGTGACTATGCACCCAAGTACCGACACTCCGCCTAGCAAAGGACTTCGTCGCTTTACGGTGATCTGGGTGTTGCTCACCCTGGTGTCGGCCCCGTTTAGTTATGGCATATTTCTGATTCTCACGGTGCCCGTGCTGAGCGGTCTGCTCGCCGCATTGTTCGTGGGGGGAAGGGATGCAAACGCGCGGGCAAGGGCGCCGATGTTCGGCGTAGCGCTCGTGGTCAGCCTCGTGTGGTTCGTTTTGCGCGCAGATGAGCGACCGGTGGAAGGCGCCATCGCTGGATTGCTCGTCGTGCTCGTCGCTTTCGTTCTTGTGCGACTTCGGCGCGCGAGCCGAACGCCGGTCCCTGTCGGGTGACGGAGAGCGACCACGCATACCTGCCGATATGGCGGAGCAAGGCCCGCTGCCTAGATGTGCGATTGCCGGAATAACCCGGGTCTGGCTCAGCGGATCACCGGAATAACCGCGGTGACGATCTGACGGGCGTTCGCGTTTGCGTCGACCACCGGCACGGTCGCAAGGAACACCCGTGTATTCCTCGTTGTGCGCTCCTTCGGCGCCCGTCAGGAGGTCGCGGATCGGTGCTCCTCGATCATCGTGCTCAGGCCGGCGGCGATCGCGGCGTCACGGTCTTGTGTTGCGTGCTGATAGATGAGCGCAGCTCGTGGTGATGACTGACCCATCCTCGCCATCAGTTCCTTCGTGCTTGCCCCAGTCGCAGCCGCCAGTGTGTTGCCGGTGTGTCGGAGGTCGTGGAAGCGCAGCCCGGTGATGCCGACAGCCTTTGTCGCTCGGCCCCACTCGGTGTACAACGTCGCCCGCCGCATCGGTGCGCCACTCGTCGTCGTGAACAACAGTCCGTCTGCGCCGAGCGGCACCGACGCGAGGTGCTGCTCGAGGTCGGGGATGATCACCTGCGGGATCACGATCGTGCGCACGCCGGCGTCGGTCTTGGGCGGCCCGAGCACGAGGGTGCCGTCGGACAGCTCCTGGTACTGCTCCTCGATCCGGACTGTTCGATGCAGGAGATCGAGGTGATGCACCCGCAAGGCCCGGATCTCTCCGAGCCGTAGTCCGCAGAAGGTGGCCAGCAACACCGCGGCGCGGAGCTCGGGAGCGATCGCGTCGGCCAGCTCGAACACCTGCGCAATCGTCGCGACGGGGCGCTCTGCAGGGCGCTCCGTGGAGGCGCCCTTCACGATGCACGGGTTGCGCACCACGATGCCGTCCTCCACCGCGGTGGCGAACACCGCGTGCACCAGTCGATAGCACTTGGCGATCGTCGAGGCGCCCGGCTTGCCAGCAGCGATCATGTCGGCGCGCCACGTGCGGATGCGGCTCGGCGTGATCTCTCGAAGTTCCGTCGCGCCGAGCGCCGGCAGGATGTGCAGGCGCAACTCACCCTCGTACAGCTCGCGAGTGCGGGGTCGCAGCTGCGGTCGCTCTGCGAGCCAGCGCGTCGCGTACTCCTCGAACGTCACCTTGCCGGCGTCGGGGTCAATCCACGAGCCGCGGTCCACGTCGGAGCGGACCGAAGCGAGGTACGCGTCGGCCTCGCGCTTGGTGCGGAATGTCGTCGGCGCGCTGTGCCATACAAGATCGATGCAGTAGCGCGCCTGGAACCGACCAGACGGCAACTTGCGCACGCTCCCCCAACGGCTGCGACCCATGCCGACAGCCTAATTCCGTTATGGCACGGAAGTGGCACGAAGTGGCACGGCGGCCGATTTCTGGAGCCTCGCTCGGAGGGTGCACCACCTCTGAGCTGGTCTTTCAATGGAGCGGGTGACGGGAATCGAACCCGCGTTCTCAGCTTGGGAAGCTGATGTTCTGCCTCTGAACTACACCCGCATCGACGACGGAGACCGTCGGGAAGCGGTGCCAGGTTAGCGCCGTGACGCTCGGCGATGGCCCTCAAGATGCGCGCCGGCGGGCCGATGACCAGACATGAGCCGGAATCCGTTGCGCATCGTTGTCGCCTCGGTTCTGTACCTGTTGGGTCTTGGCTGGATCGTGAACTCGAACCCGTGGTCGGGCCCCACGCTGATCCGCTTCAGCGAATCGCACGGCGTGCACATGAACGACTGGATCACGTTCGCCCTGTGGACGCTGGCGATCGCGGTGATTCTTCCCGCGTACTCGGCCGGCTCGTGGCGGCGGCAGGCACCGGTGGTTGTCGATCGGTTTGGTCTGACTCGGCTTCCGAGGGGTCTCCAGCTCACTTCCGTTCAGCCCACCATGAGCCATGCCCGGGCGTCAGCGACAGATTGGGCCGACGGATCGCTCCACTAGTTTGACGGAGTGATCCTCTCTGACCTGAGCCTGCGCGAACAGATCGCTGCCGGCCGAATCGTGATCGAACCGTTCGACGACAACTGTGTCCAGCCGTCGTCCATCGACGTGAAGATCGACAACCTGTTCCGCGTCTTCCGCAACCACACATCGGGCGTCATCGACGTGAAGAAGGCGCAGGATCTGACCGAATTGGTCGAGATCGAAGAAGGTGGCGTGTTCATGTTGCACCCCGGCGAGTTCGTGCTAGGTAGCACGCTCGAACGCATCGCAGTCCCCGATGACCTGGTCTCGCGAATCGAGGGCAAAAGCTCTTTGGGCCGGCTTGGTCTCATCATCCACTCGACGGCTGGGTTCATCGACGCTGGCTTCGACGGGCACATCACGCTCGAGCTGACCAACATCGCCACGCTGCCGATCACCCTGTACCCGGGCATGAAGATCGGTCAGATCAGCTTCATGCAGATGACCACACCCGCCGAGAACCCATACGGCAAAGGCGCTCGCGGATCGAAGTACCAGGGCCAGCGCGGCCCCACGCCCAGCCGCTACTACGAGAACTTCGCCAAAGACTGAGCTCTCAGTCCGAGCCTGGCCGACCCGAAGCACAGACGTCAGCCGAACCGTGGTTCGAGCTTCGTCCACACACCGTCGTTCAGCGTGTTCGGGTCGAAGCCGGGTTGCTCGACGGCCAAGTACTCGCCCTGGGCATTCACGTAGTAATCGTTGAAGCCCAACGGCAACTCCACGAACCCGCCGTTCACCGGATCGACGTAGGCCTCGACACCGCCCAGCGTCTCGCGGAAGATCTCGGCGTTCCGGTCTTGCGAGGCCGCACGCTCGTCGACCACTTGCTGCTGCAACTGCTGGATCTCGGCGCGGTACGCGGCCAGCGCCTGCCCGAAGGCGACGGTGTCGGCCATCTGCTGGCGGATGCCCTGGCGGAACAGGTCCTGCACCTTGCGGTAGGTGGCCTCCCACTGTGGGCTGCTGATTCGGCTGGCGACCACCGTGGATACGAGCGCTGCATTGCGATCGATCTCGCCGGCCGGCGCACCCACGGTCCAGGCGAAGTTCACGTACCAACTGGTGATTCCATTGGCCTGCGAGACGAGCAAGGCGAACGACACGTCCTGCTCCCAGGGCACGCCGTTGTTCGAGTATGCGTAGCGGATGCGGAACGCACCGGCATCCGCCGGCCCAGCAAACAGGCGCACCAACTCGTCGGCGATCGCCGGCACCTCGGCCACGTTCACCACCGTGGCGCCCTGCAGGTGCGACAGCGAACTGGACATCCAGAAGTCCTGCACGAACTGCACGGCATCGGTAGGCGGCGGGACGAATGCCTTGCCCTGATAGTTGCCACCGATGGGCACATCGAACCCGGCGGGCACGTCGAAGAAGATGAAGTCCTGGATGGGCAACCAGTCGACGGTCAGCCCGCTGACGGGATCGACCACCTGGGTCTGCAGGAACGCCGCACGACTCCATTCGGGCAGCCACTGGGCCTCGCTGGATGCCTGCCAGGTATCAGGAACGAGCAGGCTGATCGCCTCGACCCCGCCGGCCATCGGATCGATCGACGAATGGCGCACCAGATGGATCACGTCCTGTTCGACAGGCACCTGAGGGGGCGGCGATTCGTTGTCCACCGGGGGGAACGTCACTTCCGACGTTGCGTTCGGGTCGATCGGGTCTGGCAGGCCGATCGCGCCGATCGGATCGATCGGATCGGTCGAGTCGGTCGGGTCGGTCGGGTCGGCTGATTGGCCGTCATCGGCTTCGTCGGTCGTGGGTTCGACGGGCTGGGTGCTGACCAGCGGAAAGACCGAGCCCGACCCGCCGCATGCAGCGGTCAGGCCCACCACGACCAGCGCCAGCGTGGCGACGAGTCCCGATGTGCTGCGCATGTGTCGTCTCATGCGACGACCCTCGCACCGCTCCGTCCGACAAACGTCCGACGTCCGTGATCGGCAGCCATCAGACCGTCCGGCTCCGACTCGCACAAACGATCCGCGGCTTTGAGCGCTCACGGAGACACGTTCCGTACGGTTTGTGCGAGCGCATAGACGATCCGCGTGTTTGTGCGCTCACGGAGACCGAACCACCCACCGACAGCGATCGGCCAGACCTTCGGCCGGGATCTGCGGCACTGGCGGGCGGGTCAGTCGCCCCGCAGTGCAAGAAAAGGCTGGACCCCGCCGAACAGGGTCGGCACTGGCCGGGCGGCTGGACCCCACCGGGGGTCCGCACTGGATCCGGGCCGGCTGGTACACGCTGGACCCAAACCGCCCAGCCCGGGCGTCAGGTTGCTTGGTCGCCCCGCGCGATGGTGGCTGGGTCGATGCCGTCGGCTTTGGCCGACGCGAAGGTGGCGGCTTGGCCGATCCAATCCTTGCTGTCGGCGGAACCGTCGTGCAGGTTCGGCAGGATCGCCTGCAACTCGTCCAGCGTCAGCGCGGCCACCTGTTCGAACGAGGTGATGCCGGCATCGTTGAGGATCTTCTCGACCGCGGGCCCGATGCCCACGATCAAACCCAGATCGTCGATGGCTGTGGCCACCGCGGCCGGTGCCGGCAAGGTCAACGTTGTGCTGCGAGCCAGAGGCGTGATGACCACGGGCGTGGCCGGTGCCAAGACCATGTCGAACTGCGCCATGGTGCGCTCGCCGGCCTCGATCGCGTCCAAAAGGTGGATGGCGATGTCGGCCACCTTCACCTGGGTCTCGTCGACCCCGGCGGCCTTGACGCCGTCGTCCAGCATGATGAAGCAGAACGGGCATGCCGTGGCGACGCGGGTTGCCCCGGTGGACAGGGCTTCCTTGGCGCGTTCGTCGTTGACCTTCGTGCCGATGTCCTCTTCCATCCACATGCGCGCGCCACCGGCGCCGCAGCACATGCCCTTGGTGCCATTGCGTTGCATCTCGACCACTTCGATGCCCTTGATCGAACCGACCACCTTGCGCGGCGCCAGGTACACGTCGTTGTGGCGGCCCAGGTAGCAACTGTCGTGATAGGTGATGCGCTCTTCCAGGGTGGCCTGGCTGACGTCCAGCTGCCCACTTTCGATCAGCTCTTCCAGCAACTGCGTGTGGTGGATGACCTCGTAGTTGCCACCGAGCTGCGGGTACTCGTTCTTCAGCGTGTTGAAGCAGTGCGGGCATTGGGCGATGATCTTCTTCACACCCATGCCGTCGAGCATCTCGATGTTCGGCATGGCCAACATCTGGAACAAGTACTCGTTGCCGCTGCGGCGAGCCGAGTCACCCGTGCACATCTCGCTGGGGCCCAGGATGGCCACGTCGATGCCGGCACGGCGCAACAGCTTGGCCATTGCCTGGGTGACCTTCTTGTTCTTGTCGTCGAACGAACCGGCGCAACCGACCCAGTACAGGTACTCGCTTTCGATGGGCTGGCCGGGGTCGAGCACCTTCACGTCGGCCAGGTCCTTGGCCCAGTCGCCACGCTCGCCTTGGTTCATGCCCCACGGATTGCCCTGGTTCTCCATGGCCCGGTAGGCGTTGCCCAGCTCGGCCGGGAAGTTGCTCTCCATCAGCGACAGGTAGCGCCGCATGTCCAAGATCTTGTCGAGAATCTCGATGTTGACGGGGCAGATCTCGTCGCACGCCTTGCAACTGGTGCACGCCCAGATCTCTTCGGCGGTGATGCGCTCGAAGACAGAGTTCGACGAGATGGTGATGTCGGTGACGGTGCCGATCGGAGGGCTGACGTGTCCGTGCGCCGACGTCGCGGCCATGACCTCGCCCACCTTCAACACGATCTCGCGCGGGTCCAGCGGCTTGCCCGTTGCATGGGCCGGGCACACGCTGGTGCACCGGCCGCACATGGTGCAGGCATCGGTGTCGAGCAACTGCTTCCATGTGAAGTCTTCGACCACTGAAGCGCCGAACGTCTCGAGCGATGTCTCGGTCAGGTTGGGCATTGCCTTCATGGCGCCCTTCGGACGCTCACGATCCTTCAGGTACATGTTCAGCGGCGACGTGAACATGTGCCGCAGCATGGTGACCGGCAAGATGGCCAGGAACAGCAGGAAGCTGACCACGTGGGCGCTCCACCCGATCTGGTGCCACAGCTCGAGGTTGTTCACCGACGTGCCGTCGAACAACCGGCTGAGCGGGTAGCCGACGAAGCTCCACTTCTCGTAGTTCGGCTGCTGGAACAACGCGATGCGGAACGCCTCGGCCAGGAAACCGGTGATACCGATGAGGAAGAACGTGCCCAGGATGAGCGCATGCTCGGGCTTGGATTTGATGCGGATGCGGTACGGCCGCTGCACGTAGCGCCGCATGACGGCCCACACGATGCCGGTCAGGAACACCACGCCGGCCAGGTCGCCGATCATCGAGTAGGCCAGGTACACCTTGCCGTGCAAGAACTTCAGATCGACCGGCAACTGGTGATCGACTTCCAGCACTGTGGTGACGCCCAGCAGCACCAGGAAACCGAAGTAGATCATCGAGTGCATGAGGCCGGCGGCCGAGTCGCGCAGCAGGGTGCGCATGTACACGCCGGCGCGGAAGTCGGCCAGGCGCCGCTTGGCGTTCTTGGGTGTGGTGCGGCGGCGGTCGGGTGCGCCACGCTCCCAGTTGCGCACGCGATCGGCGAAGGCGAATGCGCCCCACACCAACATTGCCGGCACCACCGTGTAGAACGCGATCTGCAACGGGCCGGGAATGCCCTCGAACACTTCGCGCGACGGGCTCTTCTCGCCGTGCCAATCGGTGATCTGCGGCAGCACGCCCGACACCAGTGTGAAGACACCCATGAACACGCCGATGGCGATGACCAACTGGTGCGGCTTGACTCGTTTCGACCCCACTGTCGGCTCGGATCCGGAGGTGGGAGTTTGCGGTGACGCGTGCGTGCTCATGACGGAGCGAACGCTAGTTCACGGCCGCTGTCGCGCTCATGTCCGCGCCGTGAATGGCGCCGAGCGATCGCGCAGCGTGATTGCTCCGCCCGAAGGCGCTCAGCCGAAGTACTGGCGGTCGAGGTCGCGGATGCGCGATGCCAGCGACGCGAGCAGCTTGTGCCCCAACGCCGGGACGTCGTCGACCACGCCCAGGAACGTGCGCTGACTGAGCAGCAGGAAAACGCAGTCGGTCTCGCAGATCACCGTGGCGGTACGAGGGCCATGATCCAGCAGCGACAGTTCGCCGACGATCGTGCCCGGCCCCAGGCTGGCGACCTTCTTGCCGTTGCGCTTGACGAAGACCGAGCCGCTGAGGACGACGAACGCCTCTCGTCCCGTCTGGCCCTGGTCGACGATCAACGAGCCTGCCGGCATCGACACCTCATCGCCGGCCTTCGCGATCTTCTCGAGATCTTTCTGCGAGCAACCCGAGAACAGTGGGATGTTGCGCAGATGGTCGACGTACGCCTTTTTGCTTGCCATGGCGGGGGACTATAGACGGCTCGTCAACGGGTGCGCGACCTGGAACGTTTCGTTGGGTGTCGGGCGTGGGTTCATCTATTCGAGTGAGCGTCGAGGAGTGCGCGCGCAGCAGGGCAATACACTGGCCCGCGGTCGCCGATACTGCGACCTAAACAGCGACCGATCCAGCGACCGATCCACCACATCCGCCGACCGACACGGGAGAGACGATGGCCCTCACATTGCATCCGCACCCGTCGTTCCAAGGACGCACCGGGCCGCTGCTGCTGATCATCGCCGACGGCGTGGGCATCGCCCCCGCTGGGCCAAGCAATGCCGTGACCGAAGCCGACACTCCCGCGCTGGATGCGCTGCTGGCATCGCCGCTGTCGACGCCACTACTGGCGCACGGCACTGCGGTGGGCCTGCCGTCCGACGACGACATGGGCAACAGCGAGGTCGGTCACAACGCGTTGGGCGCCGGTCGCATCTTCGCTCAGGGGGCCAAGCTGGTGAACCGCGCGTTGGCCGACGGCAGCCTGTTCGCCACCCAGGTGTGGCGCACCGCGGTCGAACACGGTCGCTTGCACACCATGCACTTCATCGGGCTGCACTCCGACGGCAACGTGCATTCCAGCAACGAGCAGCTGTACCAGTTGCTGGAACGCGCCGCCATGGACGGTGTTCGCCGGGTGCGGGTGCACATCCTGCTGGATGGCCGCGACGTGCCGGCTCGTTCGGCGCTGGACTACATCGCCCAGACCGAACAGGTGCTGCGCAAGATCAACGAACACGGCGTGCCGGGCGGCGGCAAGGCCGACTACCGCATCGCGTCGGGTGGCGGCCGGATGACCATCACCATGGACCGCTACGGCGCCGATTGGGCGATGGTCAAGCGCGGCTACGAGTGCCACACGCACGGCATCGGCAGGCCGTTCGCTTCGGCCACCGAAGCGGTCGAGACCATGTACGCCGAGTCGGACACCGGCGATCAGTACCTGGCCGCATTCGTGGTAGTCGACGACCAGGGCGCACCGGTCGGCGCCATGGCCGATGGCGACGCAGTGGTGCTGTACAACTTCCGCGGCGATCGCGCGATCGAGATCTCCGAGGCGTACGAGAACGACGACTTCACCGCGTTCGATCGCGGCCGGCGACCCACCGTGTTCTTCTGCGGGATGCTGCAGTACGACGGCGACAAGCTGGTGCCGAAGCACTACCTGGTCGAGCCGCCGGTCATCGAACGGACCATCAGCGAGTACCTGTGCGCCGAGGGGGTGCACAGCTTCGCGATCAGCGAGACGCAGAAGTACGGCCACGTCACGTACTTCTGGAACGGCAACCGGTCGGGTCACATCGACGACGCGCTCGAGACCTATGTCGAGATCCCCAGCGACAACGTGCAGTTCAACACCACCCCGGCCATGAAGGTACGCGAGATCACGGCGCGCACCATCGAACTGTTGCGCAGCGGCCGGTATCGCTTCGGGCGGTTGAACTTCCCGTCGGGCGACATGGTGGGTCACACGGGTGATCTGGGTGCGACCATCGCCGCGATGGAAGTGATCGACGAGTGCGTCGCCGATCTGGTATCGGTCATCGACCAGCTCGGCGGTGTGTTGGTGTACACGGCCGATCACGGCAACGCCGACATCATGTACACCGAGTCGGCGGGCGTTCGGTCGCCGAAGACTTCGCACACGCTCAGTCCGGTGCCGTTCGTCATCCACGATTCGCAGTTCGCGTCCGAGTATCGGCTGACGCCGCCCGCCGATGCCGGCCTGTCGAACGTGGCCGCGACGCTGCTGAACCTGCTGGGCTTCGAGGCCCCGCCCGACTATCGACCCAGCCTGCTCACCTTCTGACGCGGCTTCGCCGCCGCCGGCTTCATCGGTAGCGTCAACCTCGTGTCCCGTTCCTCCGTCCGCTCTCCTCGCGCGAGCGCGGGCACAGCGTGATCGCGCCGGGCCGGTCGGCTGATGCGGTGCGGCGGGTGCTCGAGTCGTCGGCCGTCGGCACGGGCGCTGGTGCGGGGACGGGTACGGGGTCGCCGTCCGCCGGAGCCGGTGGCGCGGCCGGTGCCGGTGCCGGGTCGTCGTCCGCCGCGGCCGGTGTCGGGGCCGGTGTCGGGGCCGGTGTCGAACGTCAGGTGTCGACCGACCAGGCCAACTTGTCGGTGGCCGTGGACGAACGTCATCTGGTGAAGTGGTTCCGCGACCCGATAGATCGCGCCGATCTGGCAGCGATCGAGCAGCTCGCCCATCGCGGGTTCGAGTACATGCCGGCTTTCCTGGGTGCAGTGGAAGACGATGGTCGGGTGGTGGCCGTGGTCAGCGAGTTCGTCGATGGGGCAACCGACGGATGGCAGTGGTACGTGATCGACGTGCTGGGTTGGATCGATGGGACAGTCGCGGTGGACGCGCTCGTGCACACCGCGGCCCGCATGGGCACCATCACGGCTGCGTTGCACATGGCACTGGCGGGCGACGTGCAGCGGTTCGGCGGGTTGACGGCGCTGCGGTTGCAGATCGCCCAACGTCGCGAGGTCGCTGTTGGTCAGACTGCGGGCGCGGCGGGAGATCGATTGCGGGCGCGGCTGCGGCTGATCGACCACGCTCTGGCGGGATTGGACGCAATCGGCGACGTGCCGGTGCAACGGGTGCACGGCGATCTGCATGCCGGTCAGTTCCTGCGTGCCGGCGACCGATTGCTGGTGACCGACTTCGACGGCGACCCGATGACCGCATCGGCCGAGCGCATCGTGCTGCAACCGGTCGAGGTCGATGTGGCCGGGTTGGTGCAGTCGATCGACCATGTGGGTCGGGTTGCCGCACGTCGGCGGCCGGGCGCCGATGTGACGCCGTTCATCGTGCCCGCGATCGAAGCGGCCTTGCAGGCGTACCGGCGCGACCACGACCTGGACGAACGCCTGCTGTTCCCATTGCGCGTCGCCCAAGAGCTGCACGAGTACGCGTACGCCGCCACCCGTCTACCGGTGTGGGGCTATGTTCCCGACGCAGCCACATTGGCGCTGTTCCCGAACGCGGACGAGCAGTGACGACCGACCGTGAGCGACCGTGCGTGACATGGATGCAGCGGGGTTCGACCGTGATCGGCATGGAGCGACGGTGAGTGACCGTGAGCGGAGATGAGTGACATGGATGCAGCGGGGTTCCTGGTCGACCTGGAGATGAAGCCGGCGGTGCTGCGCGAGCTGGCCGATGCGGTCGACGAGGGCGCGCTCCGGTGGCCGATCCACGCCGTTCCACACCGTGTGCTGCTGACCGGAATGGGTTCGTCGTTCTTCGCCGCCCAGTCGGCCGCGCTGCGAATGCGCCGCGCCAACATCAACGCGGTGGCCGAGCTGTCGTCCACCGAGGCTTCGTGGCCACCGGCGGGCGACACGCTGACTGTCGGCATCTCGGCCAGCGGCGGTTCAGCCGAGACCCTGCACTTCCTGGCCGCACATCCGGGCTACGTCGCCCTCACGAACATCGCGGGTTCGACCATCACTCGCGACGCATCGGCTGTGGTACCGATGCTGGCCGGCGCCGAGAGCGGTGGGGTTGCGTGCCGCAGCTTTCAACACACGTTGATCGCGCTGCTGGTGTTGGAAGAGCAGCTGGCCGGGGAGGGGTTGGATGTGGCGCGTCGAGTGCGGCAATCGGCCGATGCCACCGAGTGGCTGCTGCACCATCGAGCCGATTGGCTGCCCGAGGCAGCAGAGCGTTTGGACGGCACGAGTGGCGTGTGGTTCTTGGCCCCCGCCGAGCGCATCTCGTCGGCACTGCAGTCGGCACTGATGGTGCGCGAAGGCCCGCGGCGGCCGTCGGACGGTTGCGAGACGGGCGACTGGAGCCACGTCGACGTGTATCTCACCAAAACGCTCGACTACCGAGCGGTCGTCTTCGCCGGCGGCCGTCACGACGCGGCCGCAGCCGACTGGATGCGCCGGCGAGGTTCCACCGCAGTAGCGGTCGGCGGACCCTTTGCAGTGGCGCAGCAGGTGATTCGCCATCCCGGCGACGACGACCCGATCGTGTCGATGCTGACCGAAGTGCTTGTCGCCGAGCTCCTCGCCGCCACCTGGTGGCCGGCGAGCAGCTGAGTTCAAGCGAGCCGTTCGACCGCCGGCATCGTCGTGGGCGTGTCAAGCCCGTGCCGGGCTCCAGAGGCCCATAGTCGGTGGGCCGACGACCGGCGCTGGCTTCAGGCGGCATCGTCGTGGTTGCCTCGAGCCCATGCCGGGCTTCTGCGGCCCACAGTGGGCCGACGTCCCGGCCCGGCCCGGTCCGGTCCGGTCCTGAGTCCGAGGCGTCGTGGGGGTGTCGAGCCCATGCCGGGTTTCTGCGGCCCACAGTGGGCGGGCCGACGTCCCGCCCCGGGCCCGAGCCGGAACTGTCGTGGGCGTGTCGAGCCCATCGAGGGCTCCAGCGGCCCACGATCAGCGGATCGGCCAGCGCTTCAGGACTTGATGGCGGGTCGACCCGCAGGTGGGCGATGTCACGAGGCGAGGGGCTGAGGGCCGCGCACCAGGGTGCCGACCAATGCGCCGGTGTGCTGGCCGTCGGCGAACGACTCGACACCTCGTTTGAACGTGTGGCGGTAGCCGGTGGCGGTCTGCATCAGGCGCCGGCCGCCGGCCGGCAGATCGTGGATGATCGACGGCGGATGCGCGGCCAACGTGGCCATGTCGATCACGTTCAGGTCGGCGATGTAGCCGGGCGCGATCACACCTCGATCGAACCAGCCGACGTGCTGCGCGGTGCGCTGGGTCATGTGATGCACCATCAGCTCCAACGGCAGCGTGGTGCCCTGGGCGCGATCGCGACACCACAGTGCCAACGCCGTGGTGGTCATGCTGCCGTCGCTGATGGCGCCGCAGTGGGCGCCCGCATCGCTGAGGCCCATCAGCGCATTGGGGGTCAACAACATCTCGCGCACGTCGTCGAGGTTGCCGTTGGCGTAGTTGAAAAGCGGCATGTACAGCAATTGGTTGCCGCCTCGCTCGACCAGGATGTCCAGCACCAGATCGACCGGATCGCGACCCGCGACTGCGGCCACTGCGGCGATGGACGTCGTCGGCGACGGCTCGTAGTCGACTGGGTCGCCCATGGGGAACAGCTTGTGGAAGCCGCCGACGATCTCGGCCAACATGCCCTCAACGTTGGAGGCGTGATGCTCGTCGATGATTCGCTGGCGACGTTCTGGATCGCGCAGCGCTGCGACCAGCTCGGGCAACGGCAGCTTGGCGACCTGCTGATAGCTGGGGCACAGCACGAGCGGATTGATGGTCGCACTGAGGCCCTGCAAGACACCGATCGGCCGTGCCGACATCTGTGTTTTCAGCGGCAACCCATCGGCCACGCACTGGTTCACCCAGGCCGTCATCTCGCGCCACCGATCGGGCAGCGGCTCGGGTTGCTGCACGGTCATGCTGAGCGGGCGGCCTGTCGCGGCGACCAACGAGCGCATCAACGCCATCTCGTCGGCAACGTACGCTGCGTCTGGCGACTGGTAGGCATCGCTGATCATCTGGATCACGCCGCGACCCGTTTCGGCCATGGCGGTGGCCAGCACTGTCAACTCGTCGATCGAGGACGTGCGCGTGCCCAGTGGTGCCCCGTCGCGAGTGCGGTGCACGTAGGTGCGACTGGTCGTGAATCCCAGCGCCCCCGCCTGGATGCCGGCGCGGACGTGAGCGGCCATGGTGGCCAGTTCGTCGACCGTCGGGGTCTCGTCAGGGTTGGCGCCGCGCGGGCCCATCACGTACACGCGCAGCGGCGCGTGCGTCACCTGCGTAGCAACGTCGAGGGCGTACGAACGGCGGCCGAGCGCGTCGAGGTAGTCGGGGAAGGTCTCCCAATCCCACGTGAGTCCCTCGGCCAGCGCAGTACCGGGAATGTCTTCCACACCCTCGAGCAAGCTGATCAACCAGTCGTGCTGGTCGGGTGTGGGCTTGGCCGGCGCGAAGCCGACACCGCAGTTGCCCATGACGATCGACGTGACACCGTGGATGCTGCTGGGCGCCAACACCGGATCCCATGTGGCCTGGCCGTCGTAGTGCGTGTGGATGTCGACGAAGCCCGGGGTGACGGTCAGCCCGTCGGCGTCGATCTCGCGCGCCGCGCGACCTTCGATCGCGATGTCGACTTCCGTGATGATGCCATCGCGTACGGCGACGTCGGCATGTCGCGGAGCGGCACCCGTTCCGTCGACCACTGTGGCGTTGCGGATGATCAGGTCGTGCTCGCTCATCGCCCCATTCTGGTCCAGTTTCGGGCGCGTATCCGAGACGTGCCGTCGACCGTTCGTCGTCCGTGCCGTCCTGTCGTTCGTGCCGTCCTGTCGTTCGTGCCGCCCTGTCGGGAGCCCGCACGTGCCGGAGCCCGTGCCGACGCGGCAGCACAGCAGAACACGCAGAAATGCTCCGCGCCTTTGTGTGCTCACGGAGACGTGTTCAACGAGACTTGGGTGAGCCAACAAAGCCGCGGAGCATTTGTGCGCTCACGCAAATCGTTGCGGGGCGAGAGGGCGCGCCAGCACGGGACCCGGCAGCCCGGCAGCCCCGCAGCCCCGCAGCCCCGCAGCCCCGGCAGCCCCGCAGCCCGGCAGCCCGGCTCAGGCCAGTAGGGGTGCGAGTTCGGTGGCGATCAGGTCGAGGTGGTCGAGGTCGTCGAGATCGAGGATCTGCAGATACATCCGCTCGGCACCCGCTTCGGCCCATGCGCGAAGCGTCTCGGCAACCTCGGCGACGGTTCCGGCCGCGCCGTTGGCTTGCAACTCGTCGGCCTCGCGACCGATCGCGGCGGCGCGGCGGTTGACCTCGGCGTTGTCGCGGCCGACGCACGCGACCAGTGCTGCCGAGTACACCATCGGTCGTGTCCGGCCGATGGCCTGGCAGGCGGCGGCGACACGGTTGCGTTGCTCGGTGAACTCATCGAGCGCTGCGAACGGCAGGTTGAACTCGGCGGCGTAGCGGGCCGCCAATGCCGGCGTCTTGGTCTTGCCTCCGCCACCCATCACGATCGGCACGGGTTGCTGGATGGGCTTGGGCAGGCATGGCGAATTGACCACCGAGTGGGCCGGGCCGGTGTAGCTGAACGTGTCGCCGATGGGCGTCGACCACAGTCCATCGATGATCGCCAGCTGATCGGTCAGGCTGTCGAAGCGGCCGCCGGTGTTCGGGAAGTCGAATCCGTAGGCCGAGTGCTCGGCTTCGTACCAGCCGGCGCCGATGCCCAGCTCGACGCGCCCGCCGCTCATCTGATCGACCTGCGCGACGCTGATGGCCAACAGGCCTGGCCCGCGGAACGTGACCGGCGAGACCAACGTGCCCAGCCGCACGGTGGAGGTGTCGCGAGCCAGGCCGGCCAGCGTGATCCACGCGTCGGTGGGGCCTGGCAGGCCCGACACGTCGCCCATCTTCAGGTAGTGATCGCTGCGGAAGAAGGCGCCGAAACCCAGCGACTCGGTGCGCCGGGCCACCGCCAGCAGGGTGTCGTACGAGGCGCCCTGCTGGGGTTCGGTGAAGATGCGGAGGTCGGCGAGCTGCATGTCGGGGACCGTACCCGCACGGCAGTGTCAGGCGGGCACCGGTACGTGTCGGCCTGTGTGCGCGGTGTGCGCGGTGTGGCCGGTCGGGGCGGTGTGGCCGGTGCGAGCGGGGAGGCGACGCTCGACCGGCACAGCCTCGTGGCTCAACCGCACCCCGGTCACCAGTGCGCCAGCGGTCAGCACCGCCGTCGTGATGAACAGGGCTGCAGGTCCGCCCGCCGCGTACAACGGCGCAGCCACTGCGGCGACGAGCGCGGCGGCGATGGTGCCGGTGGCCTCGCCCAGGCCCTGGGCAGTGGCGGCCCGGCGTCCGGGCACGGCCCAGCCCATGGCTGCGGCGCCGGCGGCGCCCACCATGGTCTGGCCGCCCGACTCGAACAGACCGATCACGACGATGACCATCGGCACCCGCACCAACCCGTACGAGATCACCACGGCGATGTTGGCCGCGCCGCCTCGGCCGGCGGCCCGGAACGGACCCAAACGGTCTACCTGGCGGCCGGCCCACGTGGCCAGGAACACGCTGGGGACGGCGAAGGCCATCAGCGCCAGGCCCAGCATCCAATCGGACGCGCCGATGTCGGTCAGGAACCGGGGGAACAGCGCGTCGTAGGCGCCGATGGGGATGTAGAACGCTGTGACCACGAATGCAGCGGCCATCACCGAGCGATGGCGAAGCAGGCGCAGCCCGCCGAAGAACGACGGATGCACCTCGACCGTGGCAGCCAGACCATTCCGCTGCCCGGCACGCTGCCCGACACGCTGCTCGGCACGTTGCCCGGCGACTGGACCTGCGAACTGCTCGTCCAGCCGCCCGCTGAGTTGCCCGGCGAACTGCCCATCGAGCTGCCATGCGGGTTGCAGCTGTGGCGGCGCCACTCGCGCCAACAGCGCTGGCGTAGCGACCACCAGGGTCAGCACGGCCGCGGCCACCAGTGTGCCGACCACGCCGATGGTGACCTTGCCGACCACGGCCAGCATCGGCCCCACGGCCATGCCGGCCAGTTCCAACGACTGCAGGCGGCCGATGCGCTGTCCCTGACCCTCGGGGAAGTGTCGCACGATCAACCCGATGGCGGCCGGGGTGAATGCGCCGTACGCCAAGCCGGCGCCGATGCGACCGGCGATGAACCAGCCGATCGAATCGCCGAAGGCATAGACCAGCGTGGACAGCGCCATCGCGATGATCGCGCCGTTGATGACCAGTCGTTCGCGGCCACGGTCTGCGTGCGGGGCGATGGCGATCTGAGCCACCAGCGCGGCCACGAAACCGGCCGTGGCGATCCAGCCCAACTGGGCAGTGGAGATGTGGGCGCGGTCCTGCAAGGCAGGGAGCAGGGGGAACACCACCATGAACGAACCCGAAATGGCAAATGCGCCAGCGTTGAGTGCCCTTGTTGACCGCATGGCCAATATAGTATTGGCCAACTGGTCAACAAAGCAACCGGGTACCATGTGGCTCTTGGCACGCATGCAGCCCCAGCAACGTCGCTCCGCGATCCTGGACGCGGCCGTGGCCGAGATCAGCGAGCGAGGTTTCGCGCGCACCACGTCGCGCCACGTGGCGGCTCGTGCCGGCGTCACCCACGGCCTGCTGCATCACTACTTCCCCGACCACGACACGCTGCTGGCCGCCGCCTTCGAGAAGGTTGCCGTCGAAGAGATGGACGAAGTGCGCGAGGCGTTGGCTTCCGACCGCGATCCATTGGCTCAGCTGCGCGAGTTCACCGAGCCCTACGGGCCGGGCGGTGGCGAGTCGGCGTACCGATTCTGGTTGGAAGCGTGGTCCGAGGCAGCGCACGCCCCTGTTTTGCGGGAAACGTCGGACCGGTTGTCGAAGGCCTGGCACGACCTGGTGGTGGGTGTCATCCAGCGCGGCAACGCCTCGGGTGCATTCCACTGCGCCGACCCCCACGAGGCCGCGTGGATGGTGGTGGCCCTCAGCGATGCGTACGCGTTGCACTCGCAGAGCGGATCGGCCCTGGCCCTGCACGAGATGGCCAAGGTCACCCGCCGTCTGACCGAACGCGAACTGGGCCTGGCCCCCGGCACCCTCGACCCGCCGACCTGAGCCTCGTCCGCCGACCACCGGTTTGTGTCAAAGCAACAGCGCCGTGACCTGGACGGTGACTCCGAACGTTTGTGTCAAAGCAGCAGCGCTGTGACCTGGACGGTGACTCCGAACGTTTGTGTCAAACGGCGGTCAGATCAGCGACGGCCTGCGGCGGGGTACTGTCAGCACATCCGTACCTCGATGCTGGCTGACCTCGACGCGCGTTGCGCCGGCCTGGTGGACGATGGGCTGTTCAAGACCGAGCGGGTCATCGCCTCGCCCCAAACCGCGCACATCGTGCTGGCTGACGGCGCCGCGGTGCTGAACCTGTGCGCCAACAACTACCTGGGCCTGGCCGATCACCCCGACGTGGAACAGGCAGCCGCGGCGGCGCTGGAGCAGTACGGCTACGGCATGGCCTCGGTGCGGTTCATCTGCGGTACGCAGACCGTGCACAAAGAGCTCGAGGCCAGGCTGTCGGCATTTCTGGGCACCGAGGACACCATCCTCTACTCGTCGTGCTTCGACGCCAACACCGGCCTGTTCGAGACGATCCTCGATGACCAGGACGCGATCATCTCCGATGCCTTGAACCACGCCTCGATCATCGACGGGGTTCGGCTGTGCCGCGCCCAACGGCTGCGGTATGCCAACAACGACATGGCGGAACTGGAGCGGTGCCTGGTGCAGGCTGCGGGCGCGCGCCATCGCCTGATTGCCACCGACGGCGTGTTCTCGATGGACGGAGTCGTGGCCGATCTGCAGGCGATCTGCGATCTGGCCGAGCGGTACGACGCGCTGGTCATGGTGGACGACTCGCATGCCGTCGGTTTCATGGGCGACAACGGGCGCGGCACGCACGAGGCAGCTGGCGTGATGGACCGGGTCGACATCATCACCGGCACGCTGGGCAAGGCACTGGGCGGAGCGTCCGGTGGGTACACATCGGGCCGGCGCGAGGTCGTGGCGTGGCTGCGCCAACGTTCGCGTCCGTACCTTTTCTCGAACAGCCTGGCCCCGGTGATCGCCGCCGCCACGCTGCGCGTGCTGGACCTGTTGGAGGGCGGTCACGAGTTGCGCTCCCGTCTGCATCGCAACGCCGAACGGTTCCGCGCCGGTATGACCGCGGGCGGTTTCACGCTGGGCGGCGCCGGGCACCCGATCATCCCGATCATGCTGGGTGAGGCGCGCATCGCCGGCCAGATGGCCGCGCTGATGCTGGCCGAGGGTGTCTACGTGACCGCGTTCTCGTATCCGGTGGTGCCGCAGGGGCAGGCGCGCATCCGTGCCCAGATGTCGGCCGCGCACTCGGACGCCGACATCGATCTGGCCATCGACGCCTTCATCAGGGTCGGTCGTGCGATGAGCATCGTGTGATGGGCTGTTCTGTGACGGCCAGGTCATGAGAGCGCTGGTCAAGGCCGCGGCCGAACCGGGGCTGTGGATGCAGGATGTGCCCACGCCACAACCTGGTGCGGGCGATGTGCTGATCAGGGTGGGCAAGACGTCGCTGTGTGGAACCGACCTGCACATCTACCGTTGGGACGCCTGGGCGCAGAGCACCATCCCTGTGCCGATGGTGGTCGGTCACGAGTTCATGGGCACCATCGCGGCACTGGGCGCTGCGGTGCAGGGGCTGGAGGTGGGCCAACGGGTGGCCGGCGAGGGCCATGTCACCTGCGGGCACTGCCGCAACTGCAAGGGCGGCCGCCGCGAGTTCTGCCACAACCACACCGGGGTGGGGGTCACCCGGCCCGGGGCGTTCGCCGAGTACGTGGTCATTCCCGCACAGAACGTGTTCGTGGTGCCGCCGCACATCACCGACGATGTCGCCGCCGTGCTGGACCCGCTGGGTAACGCCACGCACACCGCGCTGCGGTTCGACGTGGTGGGCGAGGATGTGCTGGTCACCGGTGCCGGCCCGATCGGTGTGCTGGCCGCTGCCATCGTGCGCCACGTCGGAGCACGCAACGTGGTGGTGACCGATGTGAACGAGTACCGACTGGAGATGGCCGCGCGCTTCGGCGCCAACCGGGTGGTCGATGTGCGTCACGAGACGCTGACGCCCGTGATGGCCGAGTTGGGTATGACCGAGGGTTTCGACGTGGGCTTGGAGATGTCGGGCGCCGAGGCTGCGTTCAACCAGATGTTGGACGCGATGAACCACGGTGGACGCATCGCCGTGCTGGGCATCCCCGCAGGCCCGATGAGCCTGGACGTGAACGATGTGATCTTCAAGGGGCTCGAGATCCAGGGCATCTACGGCCGGCGGATCTTCGAAACCTGGTACAAGATGGCGGCGATGTTGCAGAGCGGCCTTGATGTGGGCGCCATCGTGACCCACCGGTTCGCGGCCGACCAGTTCCAACAGGCATTCGACGTCGTCGAAGCGGGCAATTGCGGCAAGGTCCTGCTCGACTGGTCCTGAAACGACTGCGTCCCAAATCCTGCGTCCCAAATCCTGCGGCCCAAATCCTGCGTCACAGTGACTCAAGTTTTCTGCATCAGAGGTTGGTGGGAGGGGCGTCGGCAACCTAGCCTGGAGCCAATTCCACAACCCCCTTCATCTGGAGCAGTCACATGGCTAAGGCAGTCGGTATCGACCTCGGCACCACCAACTCGGTGGTCTCGGTTCTCGAGGCAGGCGACCCCGTCGTCATCCCCAATTCCGAAGGTGCTCGCACCACGCCCTCGGTCGTTGCGTTCAGCAAGGCCGGCGAAGTGCTGGTGGGCGAGGTCGCCAAGCGGCAGGCCATCACCAACCCCGATCGCACCTTCCGCAGCATCAAGTCGCGCATGGGCGAGGGCTGGAAGAGCGACGATATCGACGGCAAGCGCTACACCCCGCAAGAGATCAGCGCCCGCATCCTGATGAAGCTCAAGCGCGATGCCGAGGCCTATCTGGGCGACAGCGTCACTCAGGCCGTCATCACCGTGCCCGCGTACTTCGACGATGCTCAGCGCACCGCCACCAAGGAGGCCGGCCAGATCGCCGGTCTCGACGTGCTGCGGATCATCAACGAGCCCACCGCTGCGGCGCTGGCCTACGGCCTCGACAAGGGCACCGAGGACGAGACCGTCCTGGTGTTCGACTTGGGCGGCGGTACGTTCGACGTGTCGGTGCTAGAGATCGGCGATGGCGTCTTCGAGGTCAAGAGCACCCATGGCGACACCAAGCTGGGTGGCGACGACTGGGATCAGCGCGTCATCGATTGGCTGGTCAAGCAGTTCAAGAGCGCCCACGGGGTGGACCTCGGCGCCGATCGGATGGCCGCCCAGCGTCTGAAGGAAGCTGCCGAGAAGGCCAAGATCGAGCTCAGCCAGGTGCAGCAGACCCAGATCAACCTGCCGTTCATCACGGCAACGCCCGAGGGGCCGTTGCACCTCGACGAGTCGCTGACCCGTGCCAAGTTCCAAGAGCTCACGGCCGACCTCATCGAGCGCTGCCGTGTGCCGTTCGAGCAGGCCATCAAAGATGCCGGCCTGAACAAGGGCCAGATCAACCACGTGCTGCTGGTCGGCGGTTCCACCCGCATGCCCGCGGTGCAAGATCTGGTCCAGTCGCTGACCGGCAAAGAGCCCAACCGCACCGTCAACCCCGACGAGGTCGTGGCCATCGGCGCCGCGGTCCAGGCCGGCGTGTTGCGTGGCGATGTCAAGGATGTGCTGTTGCTCGATGTCACGCCGCTCAGCTTGGGCATCGAGACCAAGGGTGGCGTCATGACCAAGCTCATCGAGCGCAACACCACCATCCCCACCAAGCGCACCGAGGTCTTCACCACGGCCGACGACATGCAGCCCAGCGTCGAGATCCATGTGCTGCAGGGCGAGCGCGAGATGGCCGGCTACAACAAGACCCTCGGCAAGTTCCAGCTGGTCGATCTGCCACCCGCCCCGCGTGGCGTACCGCAGATCGAGGTCACGTTCGACATCGATGCCAACGGCATCGTGCATGTGTCGGCGAAAGATCGGGCCACCTCGAAAGAGCAGAGCATGACCATCACTGGTCAGAGCACGCTGGACAAGAAAGACATCGACCAGATGGTGCGCGACGCCGAGGCTCACGCCGAGGAAGACCGCACCCGTCGTGACGAGGCCGAGACCCGCAACAATGCCGACTCGCTGGTGTACCAGACCGAAAAGGTGCTGCGCGAGCAGGGCGAGAAGCTGTCTGCCGAAGACAAGTCGGCGGTCGAAGAGCCCCTGGTCGAGCTGAAGACGGCGTTGAACGGCAACGACATGGCCGCGATCAAGGCAGCGCAAGAGAAGTTGATGAGTGCCAGCCAGGCGTTCAGCCAAAAGCTGTACGAGGCGGCCGCCCGCGACGATGCGGGTGCGGCCGGTTCCTCGGCCAGTGGCCAGGCAGGCAACGGCGCCGGTGCGGTTGACGACGACGAGATCGTCGATGCCGAGATCGTCGACGAGGCGTGAGTCACCCGTCATGAC
>JANNFQ010000192.1:0-12302 GCA_031380045.1 Acidimicrobiaceae bacterium | reverse complement strand
TTCCAACCCGCCCGGCCCGGCGCCAACGACGACGACTCGGCGAGCGACCGGCGCCTTCGGAATCACGTGCGGCATCGTCAGTTCGCGGCCAGTTGCCGCGTTGTGGATGCACAGTGCCTCACCAGCCATGTAGATGCGATCGAGGCAGTACGTGGCGCCGACGCATGGCCGAATCGTGTGTTCGACGCCCAGCTGGATCTTGCGCACGATGTGCGGGTCGGCGAGGTGGGCGCGGGTCATGCCGATCATGTCGACCTTGCCCTCGGCCACCGCATGACGCGCGGTGGCGACGTCGTCGATCTTTGACGCGTGGAAGACCGGCAACCCGGTCTCGGCACGCACGACGCCGGCGAAGTCGAGGTGTGGCGCCGACGGCATGCCGTGGATGGGAATCACTTCGGTGAGGGCCGCGTCGGTGGTGATGGTGCCACGGATGACGTTGACGAAGTCGACCAGCGCATCTGTCTTCAGGCGACGCAGGATCGCGAGTCCGGTGGGCGCATCGATGCCTACGTCCAGCCGCTCGTCGACCGACATGCGAATGCCGACGATGAAGTCGGGACCAACGCGTTGACGCACAGCGCGCAGCACCTGCGTGGGGAAGCGCATCCGGTTCTCGAACGACCCTCCGTACTCGTCGGTGCGCTGGTTGGTGGCAGGCGACCAGAACTGATCGAGCAGGTGTCCATACGCCTCGATCTCGATGCCATCCATGCCACCTGCCTGCATGCGCTCGGCTGCATCGGCGTAGTGACCCACGATCCGGTCGATGTCCCAGTGCTCGGCCACCTTCGGATGCGAACGATGTGCAGGCTCGCGCAAGGCCGAGGGCGCCACGACGGGCAGCCAGTCGTCCTGCCCCCAGCCCGTGCGTCGGCCGAGGTGACTGATCTGGATCATCGCCGCTGCGCCGTGTTCGTGGATCTGGTCGGTCATCGCCAGCAACCACGGCACGATCTCGTCGCGATAGGCGAACAGGTTGCCGAACGCAGGCGGGCTGTCGGGCGACACCACGGCGGTACCCGCCGTCATGGTCAGAGCCAGGCCGCCCTTCGCCTTCTCGACGTGGTACGCCCGATAGCGCTCTTTGGGCATGCCGTCGTCTGAGTACGCCGGCTCGTGGGCAGTGCTCATCACCCGGTTGCGCAGCGTCAGATCTCGCAGCTGGAACGGCTGCAGCAGGGGATCGTCACTCATGCGCAGATCAGTACCACTGGTCGGGAGCGGCGGCCTTGCGTCGGGCCACGAAGTCGATCAGTTCGGCGTCGACGGCACTGTCGATCGCAGGTGCCTCATAGTTGGCCAGCACCTCGTGGTACAGCAGCGCAGCGCGGTCCTCGCTGCGCGGCTCGCCCGCGTCGCGCCACTGCTCGTAGCTGCTGCTGTCGCTGAGCGCCGCGTCGTAGAACGCTGTCTCGTAGTGACGCAAGGTGTGCTGGGCGCCGAAGAAGTGCTTGCCGGGACCCACCTCGGCGAACCCGTCCAGGGCGAACTGCTCGTCGGCAAGGTCGAAGCCCTTCAGGTAGGTGTGCGCAGCGCCACACAGGTCGAGGTCCATCATGAACTTCTCGTACCCCATGGTCAGGCCGCCCTCCAGCCATCCGGCCGAGTGCAAGATGAAGTTCGCGCCGCACAGCAACGCAGCCATCATCGACACCGCCGACTCTTGCATGGCCTGGCCGTCGGGAACCTTCGATGAGGTGAACGCGCCCGAGCAACGCAACGGCAGTCCGACGCGGCGGGCGAGTTGGCCGACGACCAGCGAGCCCAGCGCGGGCTCGGGTGTGCCAAAGGTGGGGCTGCCACTGCGTAGCGCCATCGACGACAGGAAGTTGCCGTAGATAGCGGGCGAGCCGCGGCGCACCAGTTGGCCCAGCGCCACGCCGACCAGTGTTTCGACATGCGCCTGGGCAACGGCGCCAGCGTTGGTGACCGGCCCCATCGCGCCGCCCAGGATGAACGGCACGACCACCGGCGCCTGGTTGGCCCGTGCGTATGTCTTCAGCGCTCCGGTCATCGTCGCGTCCCACACCAGTGGTGAGTTGACGTTGACGTTGCCCAGGATGACGCAGTGCTGGTCGACCACGTCGGCGCCGAAGGCGATGCGGGCCATGTCGATCGAGTCGGCGGCCCGTTCGGGCGCCGTGACCGAACCCATGAAGGCTTTGTCGCTGTAGCGCAGATGGCTGTACACCATGTCGAGGTGGCGCTTGTTGACCGGCACGTCGGTCGGTTCGCAGACCGTGCCCCCCGAGTGGTGCAGCCACGGTGTGGCGTAGGCAAGCTTCACGAAGCGCTGGAAATCGTCGAGCGTCGCGTAGCGGCGCCCACCGGCAAGGTCGCGCACGAACGGCGACCCGTACGTGGGCGCCAGCACCACGTTGTTGCCACCGATCTGTACCGATCGAGCAGGGTTGCGCGCCAACTGTGTGAATTCGCGTGGTGCAGTCGAGGCAAGTGCGCGCACATGCCCGGGATCGAACCGAACGGTGATGCCATCGATGGTGGCGCCGGCGTCGCGAAACAGGCCGAGCGATTCGGGGTCGTCGCGGATCTCGATGCCCACCTCGGCCAGCAGACGATCGCCCATCTCCTCGACATGGGCGAGGCCTTCTTCACTGAGCAACTCGTACGGCGGGATCTCACGACGGATGAACGCCGGTGCTACCGGTCGCGATCCCGGGCCAGAACGAGCCGCAAGACGCGCCGCCCGACCACTTCGTGTTCGAGCGGGTGCACCTGATGCCGGGTCCATGGTCTCTCGATTCAGTCGTCGACAAATCGATCGCGGCTGGTGTCGCGAACGGCCGTGAGCCATCGGTGGCAGCCCGCGTCGTGAAACCAGCGCTCGGTCTGCACGCCTTCGACGTTTCCGAACATCCAGACCTGGTCGAAATCTCGGTCGTGGGGATCGGTCAACGACGCGGGCGGCTGCGGCAGTTCGCCGCCGAAGCGAAACTCTTCGACGGGGCGTGGACCGCAGTTCGGACACATGACGGTCAACATCAGCGAGTACCTGTGGATCCTTGGTCGGCCATCGCATGATCGGCAGCGAACCGGCTGAGCGCGAACGGGGCAATCATCTGCGGCGTGGTCCCCGTGGCGATCAGTTCGGCCATCTGTTCGCCACCCGCAGGAATGGCTTTGAATCCCCACGTACCCCAGCCCGTGGTCAGCACCAGCCCGTCGATGCCCGTGAAGCCCATGATCGGCGAGAAGTCGGCCGAGATGTCGCATCGGCCGGTCCATTGCCGCAGGATCTTCAGGTCTCGCAGGAACGGCAGCATGTAACCCATCTTCGCCGAACAGTTCTGCAGGAACTGGAACGACGACTGCAGCGAGAAGCTCTGCTCGCGCTCGTACTCGTGACCGATCAGCATCTGGCCGCGAGCCGTCTGCGAGACGTACGCCAGGAACTCGGTGGACGACACGATAGGCCCCAGAGATTGGGCATAGCCGTTGGTCACGTACGCCTGCAGGGGATGAGTACGAACCGGAAGCCGCAGACCGGCATGACCGACGAGCTCGCTGACGTTGCCCCCGACGGCGCTCATGACCACGCCAGCGGCGATGTCGCCCTTGTCGGTGCGCACGCCAACCACGCGGTCGCCGTCGCGCAGCAGATCGGTGACACGCGTGCCCTGGATCACGTGCACGCCGCGCTGCATCGCACCCTGCGCATAGGCCCACACCACACGATCGTGGCGAGCCGACGCGCCACCCACGTGGTGCGAAGCGCCCATGACCGGATACCGGCCGCCGCCCGACAGGTCGATCTGCGGGCAGAGCTGTTTGATGTCTGCCGGCGTGATCAGTTCGGTCGGCGCGCCGCAGGCGTTGTTCAGCATGGCGCGTGCACGTTCGGCGCGCATGCCGGTCTCGGTGTGCGCCATCCAGATGATGCCCTTGGTCGCGTGCATGATCCAGCAGCCGGTCTCGTCCTCGAGCGTCTCGTACAGCTGCTGGCTGTGTCGATAGAACCGGATCGACTCGGGAATGCCGTAGTTGGCGCGGATGATGGTGGTGTTGCGACCCGAGTTGCCGCCACCGATGTAGTCGGCCTCGACCACTGCCACATTCGTGATGCCGTGCCGTGTTGCCAAGTAGTAGGCGGTGGCCAACCCGTGCCCGCCACCACCCACGATGACGACGTCGTAGTTCGATCGCGGCTCGTGCCAGGTGAGCTGCAGCAGGGTCTCGACGAACTCGTTCACGCGGGGCCATCCAGCGAGGGTGTCCGGAACAGCCGATCGTTTGCTTCGTGAGCCAGACCTCGCGAGACCAGCAGCAGCACCTGTGGCGCCCCTGCAGACGAGCCGACCAACGCGTCGGTCGGATCTGAGTACCACAGCTTCATCGGCATGCCGGCGACCAGGCCCTGGGCCAGTTGCGTGTGGCCGGCCTGGGGCTGAGGTAGCTGCCACTCGACATATCGGGCAACGTGCGCCGTCACCTCATCGGGCGTCATCCACCAGCCCACGAACGCGCTCTCGGGTTCGACGATTGCGTGTGGATCGTCCAGTTGCACATCGGTCACGCCGATCATGAAGGCGTCGTCGGCCGCGATGCGAATGACGATTGCTTCCCGACCCGATGCAACTGCGGTCGCGGCGTCAATTGCCGCGGGCGTGGCAACGATGCGCACACCGTGCAGTTGCTCAGGCCCGCGCACGGGAACCTTCCGGGTCGTAGAAGGGGGCCGGGGTGACGGTGGCCGGCCGGCCGTCGATGGTGACGACATCGGCCCATGGTGTGTGCTTCTGCCAACCCAGCATGACGGCTCGGCCCAGCACGGGCGATGTGAACGACGACGCCACATGTCCCACGATGCGCCCGTCGACCATGATCGGCGAGCCCTCGACCGGTGCGGGCCCGTCCATGGTCATCCCGAACAGCCGGCGGTGATCGTCGAGGGCTGCGGTGCGCTGCAACGACGTGCGCCCGATGAAGTCGGGCTTGTCCATCTTGACGGCCCAGTCCATGCCCAGGCGCCGAGGGGTCGAGTCAAGCTCGGTGTCCATGCCGACGATGACATGGCCCTTCTCGAGTCGCAGTGCGAACAGCGCCTGCAAGCCGTGTGGAGCGATGCCCAGATCGCGACCGGCGTCCATCAGCGCACGCCACAACTCGACGGAGTGATGGACGGGATGATGCAGTTCGAAGCTGGCTTCGCCGGTGAACGACAGGCGCATCACATGACACGGGACACCGGCAACGTCGGCGTGAACGTGCTGCAGGAACCGCGGCGGGTCGTCCAGCCCGACGCGCCGCAACAACTCGCCGGCCAGCGGCCCGGTCACGTTGATCGCGCCCAACGAGATGGTGCGATCCATCACATGCACGTCCAGTTGCCAGGTGTCGATCCAGTCGCGGACCCACGCCTCGGCAAACGACGCGCCCCCCGAGGTGAAGGTCAGCACGAAACGATCGGAGCCATCGTCGGTGACCTCTCGGCACACCATGCCGTCGTCCAGCAAGTGACCGCGCTCGTTCAGCAACAGCACGTACCGACTACGGCCCGGCCGGATGTCGGCGATGGTGGTGGGGTAGATGCGCTCGAGTGCCTGGACCACGTCGGGGCCGGTGACGATCATCTTGCCCAACGTCGACACATCTCCCAGCGAGACGGCCTCGCGCACGGCCCAGTACTCGCGCAGGTGATCGCCGTAGTTCCACGGACGCCACCAGCCACCGAAGCGGTCCATCTGCGCGCCCAGCCGCAGGTGCTCGTCGTGCAGGGCGGTGCGCCGGAACGCATCCAGGTACACGTCGGCGGCCGCCTCGGCAATGGTCAGTTGGCGTGACGCCGGCCGGCCTGTGAACGGCTTGGGCACGCTGCCCGAGCGGTGGCTGACGAATGAGCGCAGGTGCGGCAGGCACACCGAGCCCTGACACGTTCCGGTGCCGCACAGCGAGGCCCGCTTCACCAGTTCGAGGTGATGGAAACCCTTGTCCCACACGCTGTTCAGATCATCGACGGTCACCTTCGAGCACGGGCACACGACCCCTGCGATCGGTGCCGCAGGCAGATCGAACTGCGCTGCGGCGGGGCCCACCAGGTGCACGCCCGGGTCGCTGACCATGCGAGCCAGCAGATCGCGGGGCGCCCGAGTGGCGCTGTGTACCACGACAGCTGTACCGGTCAAGCGCCGACCGTCGGTCAGCACGGCTGCGCTCACATGGCCGTTGGTGCCCTCGAGGTGACTCAGTTCGGCCAGGTCGACCTGCACGGCACCGCCCGCCGAGACCCCGTCCGCCGAGAGCCCGCCGATGTCGATGCCGCGTTCGGCAAGGTGCGCGGCCGCGTCCGGGGTGTACAACCCGCGCAGCATGTTGCCGTCGCAGACCGGATGGAGCTCTGACGCGCCGGTGGCGATGATCACGCTGTGGGCATGAACATGCTGCATGGCGGCGCGGCCCAACTGGCGAACGATCACCAACGGCCCCGGGTAGACCCCGACGACCTCGTGGTCAGTGGCCTGATCCAGCATCAGCACGTCGCGTCCCGCAGCGCGTTGTTCGTCGGCCGCGACCTGGCCGGCATTGCTGGCGCCGATCACCACCACGTCGGCATGTACACGGTGAACGGCGATCGCCCGGTGCGGCGTGGACGCAACAGCGGTGGGCGGGGGAGCGGTGGGTATGGATGGCCCGCCCGCTGCGGGATGCCGTCGAACCGACACTCCGGGTCGGGCAGCGGTCAGGCAAGTGCGCGTGTACGGGATGCCGCCCACGTCGGCCGAGCAGTTGCCACAGTCGCCGGCCAGGCACAGAGTGCCACCGTGTTGTGGGTGCTGACCGGCACGGATGATCGCGTCAGCGATGGTGTCGCCGTCGAGGTACTCGACTGGCCGGTCATCGAGAGCGAACCGCATAGAAGCCGGCACTGTATCGCACCCGCCACAGGCACGACCTCAATTCACGGCACGATCGTGCCGCGAATGAGCCGGGCGACGTCGACCCTCACACATCACGCGACGGAGATCGACCGCGCCGGACGATGAACCGGGTGTGCACTTCCAACTTCACCTGCGACCAGCCACGCCACGACTAGGTTCGCAACCGTGATCGATCGCCTGCGGGCCCGGCAGGAGTGGAAGTTCTTCGGCGCGCTGCGGCGCGCTGCGCCGTTGCTGACCTACAGCTGGTGGACCCTTGTGGTGCTGCGAGGCGTGCTGCCGGCCGTGGTGTCACTGGCGTTCGGGTGGCTGGTCAGCGCCGTCACGCGCGACGCATCGTTGAACTGGCCGCTGGTCACAGTGGGCGTTGCCTTCACGGCGCTGTTGATCGTGCAGCCTGCGCATCAGTACATCAGCTCCGTCTTGGGCAGCCGCATGGCCGCCCACATGTACGACCGGCTGATGATCGCGTGCGTTGGTCCGCCGGGTGTCGCCCATCTCGAGCGGCCAGAACTCTCGAACGACCTGACGATGGCCCGTGACTTCGATCTGGGAATGATGGGCCCGCCGCTGGACCTGTCGATGGATTTCGTTGCTGGCGGTCTGGTCGACCTGGTCGTCGGCGCCGCCGCAGCCATGCTGCTGTTCGGCTTCGAATGGTGGCTGCCTCCCGTGTTGTTGGCGGCGTGGACGTCCACACATTGGCTGTTGCGCGAAAGCGGGGTGTGGCGCGACCGCAACACTGACGCGGTCCGTCAGGCACAGCGTCACGCCGAGTATTCGTATCGCCTGGCGGTGGATGCCTCGCCGGCCAAAGAGATCCGCTTCTTCGGGCTGGCGGGTTGGGTGACCGACCGGTTCGTCACCACTCGCCGGCGCCTGTACGACCTGCAGTACGAGGCGACTCGTTTGCGTGAGAAGTCGGTGCTGACCTGCCTGCTGATCGTGGCCGCCGCGAACGTCGGCGTGTTCTGGCTGATCGCCGACCGGGCCGCCGGCGGTTCGCTCAGCACTGCGCAAGCTGTCGTGTTCGTGCAGGCAGCGATCGGCGTCTCGGCGATTGCCTTCGGCGGACTGAACTGGGCGCTCGACGGCGCCAGCGCACCGGTTGCCGCGCTGGCCAGGTTCGAGGCAGCGGTCGGCGGGGTCGGCCAACTGCAACCAGGTCTCGGTTCCCAGGCCGCGCCCGGCGCTGACGGGCCGAAGGAACTTCGCTTCCGCGACGTGCACTTCGCCTATCCGCTGGCCGACGACCAGGGCGGCCAGCCCGTCATGGGCCGACCAGTGTTGGACGGTATCGACCTGGTCGTGCCGGCCGGATCGTCGTTGGCCATCGTCGGGCAGAACGGCGCGGGGAAGACTACGTTGGCGAAACTGCTGTGCCGCCTGTACGACCCCACGTCGGGAACGATCGAAGTGGATGGAACACCGCTAACCGACTTGGACCCCACCGCGTGGCGACGCCATGTCACTGTGGTGTTCCAGGACTTCGTGCGGTTCGAACTGTCGTTGCGCACCAACGTGGCCCCCACCGGCGCACCCGACGACATGATCCGCGCCGCGCTGGCCGATGCAGGTGCCGAACGTCTGGCGGAAGGCAACCTCGACACCATCTTGTCGAAGGCGTATCCCGGGGGGACCGACCTGTCGGGCGGCCAGTGGCAGCGCATCGCCCTGGCTCGGGCTCTGTGCGCGGTTCGGCAAGGTGCCGGCGTGGTGCTGTTGGACGAGCCCACTGCGCAACTCGACGTGCGCGGCGAGTCAGAGATCTTCGAACGTGTGCTGGGCGCCACTCGCGACTGCACCACTGTGTTGGTCTCTCATCGATTCTCGACGGTCCGCCTGGCCGACCGCATCTGCGTCATCGAGCACGGCCGAGTGGTCGAGGTGGGTTCACACGACGAGCTGATGGAACGTCGCGGCCGATACCACACGATGTTCGATCTGCAGGCCAGTCGGTTCACCGAGTTCGACGAGCACGGCGAAGAGGTGGTCCATGAGTCGCTCTGACCCCGCGGTCGACACGAGGGCCGCTGGCGCCACCGACGATGTGCCGGTGCCTGCAGCGCTGCCCGCGCTGTGGCGCACGTGGCGCATCGCAGCTCGCGCCGAACCCAAGCTGCTGTACATGTCATTGGCGTTGGCACTGCTGATGATGCTGCCCGATGCCCTGCTGGCGCTGTGGTTGAAGTTGATGGTCGATGCCATCGTCGGCAACGACGTCGGCAGACGAACCGTCATCGTCATCGCCGCACTCGGATTGGCCGTTTCGGTCAGCGCCACGTGGTACCTCGGGGTGCTGTCGCAACGTGTGCAGCGCCGCTTCCGTGATCGCATCGCCATCGTGCTGGAAGCGCACGTGGCGCATCTGCAGGCATCGGTGCCGACCATCGAGCACCACGAGCGACCCGAGTACCTCGACCGATTGGAGATGTTGCGAGAACAGGTGTTCACGCTGGACCACATGTTCCTGTCGCTGTTCTCGACGCTCGGCTGGATGTTCCGGCTGATCGTCACGGTCGTACTGCTGGGTTCGGTGCACCCGGCATTGATCGTGCTGCCGCTGTTCGCGGTGCCGGCGCTGGCGACGTCCACGTGGCGCCCCACCGTGGAACGGCGTGTCGAGGAATCGGTCATCTCCAACACGCGTCTTGCCCGTCACCTGTTCGTCCTCGGTACCTCGGCCGCGGCCGGCAAGGAAGTCCGCGTCACCGGTACCGCCGACTGGCTGATCCAGCAGCGTCGCGAAGCGTGGAACCGCCGCTACACCGCCTTTGCTGCGGTCAAGCGAGCAACGGCCTTGTGGCACGCGGCATCGTGGTCGGTGTTCGGCCTGGCGTACGTGGCCGCGATCGTGTTCGTGGCATCGGGCATCGGCCGACCGGTTGGCGACGTGGTGCTGGTCGTCGCGGCCGGCACGCGGCTGGCGGCGTACATCGGCGGCACCGCCGGTGAGTTGGGGTTCCTACGCGGCTTCTGGCTGGACGGATCGAAACGACTTGCGTGGCTGGAGGCGTTCGCGGCGAACCGCATCGGCACACCCACCGAGGCAGCGCCGCAACTCATCCAGCACGGCATCATGTTCGAGAACGTGTCGTTCAGCTATCCCGGAACCGATCGGTTGGTGCTGGACGACGTCTCGCTGCTGCTGCCATCGGGCAGCGTGGTGGCAGTGGTGGGCGAGAACGGCGCCGGGAAGTCCACGCTGGTGAAGCTGTTGGCGCGCATGTACGTGCCCACTGCCGGGCGGATCACCATCGACGACGTCGACCTGGCGGCGATGCCGATCGACCAGTGGCGATCGAAACTGGCCGGAGCGTTCCAAGACTTCTCGAGGTTCGAGTTCCCGGCGCAGCAGACCATCGGCCTCGGTGATCTGCCGCGGCTCGACGAGCGGGTCGCGGCCGAGAACGCCGTCGATCGTGCCGGTGCCGCCGACGTGATCGACCGGCTCGCTCATGGTCTGGACACGCAGTTGGGGCCCACCTGGGACCAAGGTGCCGAGATCAGCTTCGGTCAGTGGCAGAAGCTGGCCCTTGCCCGCGGATTCATGCGCGACGAACCGTTGCTGCTGATCTTGGACGAGCCCACCGCAGCACTGGATGCCGAGACCGAGCACGCGCTGTTCGAACGCTTCGCCGACGCGGCACGCCGCGATGCCAACTCGGGCCGCGTGACGGTGCTGGTGTCGCACCGCTTCTCGACGGTGCGCATGGCCGACTTGATCGTCGTCCTGGACGGCGCCCACGTGGCGGAGGTGGGCACGCACGACGACCTGCTGACCAAAGGCGGCACCTACGCCGAACTGTTCCGCATCCAGGCCGCGGCATACAGCTGACCGCGCGATGACGGCTCTGACCTGGCACGTTGGGTGCCGCGGTCAACCGCATCGCACCCCCGGCGTACGCTTCGAACGATGACACACACTGTTGATCTGCAACCCGGCCAACTCGCCCCGGGCCAGCTGTCGCCCGACGAACTCCAACAGGTGCTCGAGACCCACCGACGCGACCTGACGGGGTACTGCTATCGAATGCTGGGGGGCGGGTCCGAGGCCGAAGACGCGGTGCAAGAGACGCTGACCAGGGCGTGGCGCTCGGTTGGCGGGTTCCAGGGTCGCTCGTCGCTCAGGTCGTGGCTGTACCGAATCGCTCATCACGTGTGCATCGACATGCATCGCAGCCCGCAGCGCCGGGCGCGTCCCATGTCGCTGGGCGCATCGTCCAACGCATCCGACGCAGTGTTGGGCCCGCCGCTCGGCGACGAGCGTTGGGTCATGCCCATCGCCGACGACCGGGTCATCCCCACCGAGGGCGATCCCGCCGAGGTCGCAGCTGCCCGCGAGTCCATTCGCCTTGCGTTCGTTGCTGCCCTGCAGCACCTGCCGTCTCGTCAGCGGTCGGTGCTGATCTTGTGCGAGGTGCTGCGGTGGCACGCCACCGAGGTGGCCGAGTTGCTCGACACAAGTGTCGCGTCGGTCACCAGTGCCTTGCAGCGGGCCCGTGCCACCCTGGCAGCGGTCGATGGCGAGCCGCTCGATTCCATGCTCGACCCTGCGCATCAGCAGTTGCTGCAGCGGTACGTCGATGCCTTCGAGCGCTACGACATCGACGAATTGGTCGGCCTGTTGCGGGACGATGTCGTGCTGTCCATGCCCCCGTTCGATCTGTGGATGCGAGGTCCGCACAACCTGGCCACGTGGTTCCTGGGCGAGGGCAAGGGTTGTCGAGGGGCCCGCCTGGTGCCGGTGACGATCAACGGCACCGCTGGGTTCGGCAACTATCGCCTGACCAGCCCCGGCCTGTGGGAGCCGTTCGGTCTGCAGGTCATCGAAGTTGCCGGCGGGCGCATCGTCGGCCACAACAACTTCCTGTATCCCGAGCTGTTTGCGCAGCTGGGTCTGCCGCCTCGCCTGGAAGCCTGAGGACTTCCGGCCGGTTTCGAATCGCCGCTCGAGCTACTTGGGAACCATCGCGGCGATCTCGGCCGCCGACAATGCCCGGTTGTAGATCCGCACGTCGTCAAGTTGGCCATCCCAGAACGCCTCCAGCAGGCCTTTCGACGGCGCGTTCTTGGCACCCACGGCCAGCGGCTCGTTGTTCGAACAGGTACGTCCAGTCACGGCAAGGCTGCCCGACTTCTTGCCATTGATCCACACTGTCAGGGTCGCGCCGTTGTACGTGGCGGCCAGGTGCGTCCACGTGTCGACCGGCACCGCAGCCGTGCTGTCGAAGAACTTCCACGACGAGGTGGCAGCGCAGCTGCCATAGAAACCACCCACGCGCACCCTGCCATCCAGGCGAACGTTCATCCAGTACGCACCGGCCTTCTCGAGCACTTCCCAACGATCCAGTGTCTGGTCGTTGGGCACCCCGGTGTACCGCACCAGCGCTGTCAGTGTGT
>JANNFQ010000101.1:0-2889 GCA_031380045.1 Acidimicrobiaceae bacterium | reverse complement strand
GTCGGGCAGCGCCAAGCAGTTGGGCATCGGTGTGTCGGCCTATGTCGAGGTGACCGCCCCCGTCGGCCTGCACGTCGAGTTCGGTGCGTGCGAAGTGCACGACGACGGCTCGGCCAGCGTGTTCGCAGGCACCAGCGTGCACGGGCAGGGCCACCACACCGCGTTCGCGATGCTGGCCAGCGAGGTGCTGGGCATCCCGATGGCCAAGATCAAGCTGGTCAACTCCGACACGGCAGCCGTGCCGCGCGGGGCCGGCACCCTGGGATCGCGCTCGCTGCAAACTGCGGGCAGTGCCATCCACCTGGCGTCGGTCGAGGTGCTCGATCGGGCCAAGAAGATCGCCGCTCACCTGTTGGAAGCACCCACTGACGACATCGTCGTGGGCGAAGGCGGCTTGCACGTGGCCGGCGTGCCAGCACGCAGCACCTCGTGGGCCGACCTGGCGATGGCGTCGAAGGACCCGTCGAAGCTGCCCGCCGATGTCGAGGCGGGTGTGTTGCGCCATGAGCTCGACTTCGACGGCACCGACTCGACGTTCCCGTTCGGCGCCCACGTGTCGGTGGTCGAGGTCGACATCGAGACGGGTGGCGTCACCATGCTTCGCCACATCGCCGTTGACGACTGCGGTCGCATCCTGAACCCGATGCTGGTCGCCGGGCAGCAGCACGGCGGCATCGCCCAGGGCGCTGCGCAGGCGTTGTACGAGTGGGTGCAGTACGACGATGACGGCAACCCGATCACGTCCAACCTGATGGACTACGCCATTCCGTCGGCCGCCGAGATGTGCAGCTTCGAGACGTCGAACACCCAGACCGACAGCCCCCGCAACCCGCTGGGCGCAAAAGGCATCGGCGAGTCGGGCACGATCGGCTCGACCCCGGCCATCCAGAACGCTGTCGTCGATGCGGTGTCACACCTGGGTGTGACCCACATCGACATGCCCTGCACGGCCGAACGCGTCTGGTCGGCCATCCAGGCTGCTCACTGAGGCGAACGAGTTCAGTTCGTCCGCTCCGTTCGACGGCGGCGGGTCAGGCGACGGGGTCAGGCGACGCGCCCAGCCGCCATGCTCTTGGCTGCCGGCTTTCTGGCCGCAGCCTTCTTGGTGGCCGGCTTCTTCGCGGCTGCCTTCTTGGCCGCGGGCTTATTGGCAGCGGCCTTCTTGGCAGCCGGCTTCTTGGCCGCTGGAGCCGAGCGGGCTCCCTTGCTGTGCAGCAGCTTGGCCGGGCCATCGGTGCGCAACGTCTCGAGCTGTGTCGAGAGACGGGCGAACTCGTGCTTCATCGACGTGACCTGCGCGCGCAGTTCGGTGTCCAGCCGCTCGATCAGCTGCTTGGTGGACGATTCGCCCTGGTCGACGAACGTCTTGACCCGCCGATCCAGCTGTTGGATCTGCTTTTCGACGTCCTTGACCATCCGCTCAGATGCCTTGCTGAACCGGGCCATGGTCTTCTCGAGAAGATCTGGCGTGATGTGAGTGCTCATCAGAGTCCTTTGTTCGTGGTGCAACAGTGACGGTACGGCTGGCCGTGGTGCGCCCGTCAGAGTCGAAAGTCCTGTCTTCACAGCGACTTGATACAACCATTCACTCGGCGCTTCCTTCGGCGATCCACTCGCCGTTCACCCACCGGACCGTGATGATCTCGCCATCGAACTCCGGTGGCGCAACCGGGTCCAGCAGCCAGGCTGCCAGCGCCGCATCGTGGGTCGCCGGATCGGCGGTGTCGTAGTACAACATCGCGCACCCACCCTGCTGGGCGATGAAACCGCCGGCGCTCAGCGGACGCCCGCCCAACGTGCACATCGTGTCGGCGGCGTCGGCGGGCAGCCCCCCGATCCAACGCACCGTCCACGGCGGCTGCGTGGTGAAGTTCTGGTGACCGAAGCCGCGCACCAGCAGCACGTGCAGACCACCTTGGAACGCGGCGACGTCGGCACCGACCCGATCCGTCGCTGCGAGATCGGGATGCCCTGTGGCCAGTTCGGCCATACGAGCGACGGTCTGGGGAACATCGACTCGAGCATCCTCGATGCCGCTGGCCCACACATCCCATCCTTCGGACTCCCAACCCGGGGCGTACAGGAACGGCGCCATCTCGCGGCCCAGCGCGAAGACGACATCGATGGCCGCTGTGCGGACATCGGGTTGCAGTCCCACGGGAATCATCATCGACAGGTCGAAGAATTCGTCGCGCGCTCCGGCGGCGTGCTGGGCCACTGCAGGCGGCGACAGCTCGCCGGCCGGAAGCTGCGAGGCTTCGCTGATCAACGGCTGCAGACCGTCGTGCAGGTTGCGAGCCGATTCGACGAACCGCGTCAGCTCGCCGCCCGCTGCATTGGCCGGCATGGATGCCCACGCTGCCTCCGGCGACCCCGATCCGTCATCGGTCGTGGGGACCGCCGTCGAGTTGGTCGTCGGTTTGGGCGGCGTTTCGGTCGTGGGGGCTTCCGTGGTGCCGCTGGCTGACGCGGGCGATATCCGCACGTCGAACTCAGCGGTGTCAACAGCGGCCACATCGGGCTCGGAGGGCCGGCGGTACTCGAGCGTCAGCGCCGCATTCCCGGCGGCGACGGTTTCGAACGTGAACCGCTCGTACCCGCCCGCTCCGACGGCGGCCGCCTGGGGCGCTGTGTAGCGGTGGCCGATGTCCCGTAGCACGGCATCGTCGTACGTCGCCTGCCATGCGTACCCGGTGGTGGCGTTCGACGACAACTCGATCGAGAACCGATCACCGACTGACAGTTCGATGCCCAGGTCGTCGCGTTGCAACACGCGTTGGTCGGCGTCCCATCGCGGTCGGCCGAGGAAGGGCTGCAGCAGCTCCCAATCGGCAATACCGCACCCGTTCGACCGATGGAACGAGGTGTCGACGTCGATGCCGCCGATCG
>JANNFQ010000086.1:0-1804 GCA_031380045.1 Acidimicrobiaceae bacterium | reverse complement strand
ACGATGGTCAACGTCCAATCGTTGTCCTTGCCGATGCCGCCGGTGGCGATGTCACTGTGCTCGGCCGCAAAGTCGGGGCAGCTCTTGCAACCCTCGCGGGTCCACTTGTGACACTCCTTCAGATCGACCTCGTGATAGCTGCCGTCCTTCATCCAGATCTGGAAGACGCCCTTGATGTTCATCTTCACCATGTCCTGCTTCTTCAGGCCGTACTTGGCCTCGAACAGCTCGGGGAAGATGGCGTCGTCGAAGGTCTTCGAACACAGCAGACCGATGTTGAACAGGAACGGTCGACTGACCTTGCCGGCCTTGCGATCCCACATGACAGGTGGCGACGACGTCTGGCAGCCCATGCCCACCAGCGCCAGCCGGCTGAAGCCGCGCTCTTTCGCCTCGCGCAGCGCCAGTGGGTTCGCACAGTACGTGTAGCGGCTGCCAGCCGTGGCCAGCACCTCGTCGCGATTGGTGACGACGACCGGCTTGGCTTTCCACGCATCGTCGTCCTCGACGCCACTGACCAGCGCGGCTTCGATGTAGTCGTGCTCGAGCAACCAGTTCAACATCGCCGAGACGTAGCCGCCGTCCTGGCCCTTGGTGTGCTCGTCGTCGTTCGCCGCTCGCGTCAGCAGCAGCTGGCGCCAGATGCCGCCCATCTCGTTGGGCTCGCGCACACGGCCGAACAGATGCATGTCGGCTGCAGGCTCCCACGCCCGGAACCGTGGACATGCCCGGGTGCACGTGGTGCAACCCTTCTCGCCGTGGATGCAGTTGTCCAGGCCCAGTTCTTCCTCGAGGTGGAACGGGATGTACTTGCCCTCCTCGTGCTCGTAGCCGATCACGTCGTGGGGGCAGGTGACCACGCATCCGGCGCAGCCAGTGCACAGTCCGGTGGTGATGACCTCGGCGTACAACTCTTTCCACTGCGCCGTCCAGCGTTCGGCCTTGCCCGGTGCGGAGGCCGATTCGGGTGGCGGCGCGGCTTCGGTGATCGTCATGTGGTCGAGACTATGTCGTCGAATGGCTGCGGGTCGGACCGGTGCGCGATGCGGCGATCAGACCGCGTCGCCACCCTCCTCGCGGGTGCGGATGCGCACCATGCGTTCCACATGCGTGATCCAGATCTTGCCGTCGCCGATCTTGCCGGTGGCCGCAGCGCCGGCAATGGTGTCGACCACTCGATCGACCAACTCATCGGTGACCACGATGTCGATCTGCACTTTCGGAACGAAATCGATCTTGTATTCGGCGCCGCGATATGTCTCGGTGTGGCCGCCCTGGCGACCGAAGCCGCGAACCTCGCCCACGGTCATGCCCTGCACCCCGGCGACCTTCAACGCTTCCTTCACATCGTCCAGCTTGAAGGGCTTGATGACGGCAGTGATCAGTTTCATGTGTAGCACCGTACCTTTCGGTGTCGTGGCGACCGGCAGCGCCGGCCGCGATCATCTTGGTCAGACCTCACAACAGTGCTTGCGCCGCCGCAGCCGCCTGTTCGTCGAGCCTCCATCCGCGAGAACGGACGGTGCGGATGGCGTCGGGCCCCAGACGGCGCCGCAAGCCGACCAGGATGCTGTCACACCGTCGCTCGCTCAGCTCGGCCAGACCGGCCTGGCGCGAGAGCTCGCGGCGGCTGACGACGCGACCCACGTTGCTCAGCAACACAGCCAGGACGGCCCGCTCCTGCACCCCCAGGGACACCGATCCGAGGGGGTTGGATCGGGTGTCAACCCGGGAGGCAGAAGCAGGGTTGCCCATTGGTCTGCACGCTAGAGATGCTTCGTTTCCCTGTTGTTCGGCGTTCGTG
>JANNFQ010000035.1:0-2792 GCA_031380045.1 Acidimicrobiaceae bacterium | reverse complement strand
CTTGGCGATCTCGGCGTGGGCGCGGCTCATCGTTCCCGTGGGGTCGGTGCCGCCCAGCGCGGAAGCGATCACGGGGTACAACAGGCGGTCTTCTTCCACTTCGTGCGGCCCGATCTGCTCGACCAGCAACCGATGCGCACGACGGGCCGTCTCCACTCCTCGCTCGGCATCGACACTCAGATGGTCGGCGGCCTCGCGCAGCAACGCCACGTCGGGGCGCAGCCGCTGATGTGCCGTGGCGAACTGCAGGGCGATGGCCGAGCCAGATTGACCCAGATGCATCTCGCCGCGACCGGCACGCAGCGCTCGCAACGCGTTCAGGATGACGGCGACGTCGATCAGTTCTTGCAGCACGGCTCCCAGGCTCGGCGGCAGATATCCGCCCGCGGCCGCCGCCATGGCCAGCAGTGACAGGGTCATGCCGGCCATCACGCTCTGCAATGCGATCGAACGGGTGCGGCGAGCGATCAGGTGTGCGTCGCCAAGGCGATCCAGACGGTCGACGGTCAGCACGATGTCGGCAACCTCGGACGAGGCCGTCGATCCGCGCGCGCCGATCGCCACCCCGACGGTTGCCGCGGCCAGTGCCGGCGCATCGTTGATGCCATCGCCGACCATGATCGTCGATCCGATGGAGGTCTCGCGACGGACGACGTCGACCTTGTCGGCCGGTGACTGTTCAGCGACGATCTCGTCCAGACCCAGCATCGCACCGACCGCTGCGGCAACCTCGATGCGATCTCCGGTCACCATCACGACGCGGCGGATCCCGCTGCGGCGAAGGTTGCGAATCGTGCGTGCCGCGTCGGGCCGGAGAGGATCGCTGAGGATCAGTGCGCCCGCCGGCTGATCGTCGATGCCGACGAACACGCAGACTGCCCCCTCGAACTCGGCGACGGCGCGAGCTCGGATCACCCATTCCTCGTGGCCGTTGACGCCCGTCCACCGGCCATTGCCCACTCGCACCCGCCGTCCCGAGACAACCCCGCCAACACCCGACCCGGCTTGCTCGGACGCGTCGGTCGGCACCACGAGCTGTAGACCCCGTCGGCGGGCGTCGCCGACGATGGCCGTGGCCAGAACATGCGGCGAGATCTGATCGAGCGATGCCGCCTTGTGCAGCAACTCGGCGCTGTCGACGCCGTCGGCCGTGATGATGTCGACGATCGTCGGGCGACCGACGGTCAGCGTGCCGGTCTTGTCGAGCAGCAGGACGTCGGCGTGGGCCAGCGCCTCGAGCGCTCCGCCACCCTTCACCACCACACCCCGCCCGGCGCAGCGCGACAGACCGGCAACGATCGCGACGGGTGCAGCAAGGATCAGGGGACACGGTGTCGCGACGACCAGCACGGCGACTGCTCTGGTTGCCTGTCCTGAGACCAGCCAGGCCGAACCGGCGATCGCGAACGAGATTGCGAGAAACGCGACTGCGAAGCGGTCCGCAAGGCGAACGAACGGCGACGTGGATGCCGATGCCTGCTGGACCAACCGCACGATGCCGGCGAAGGTCGAGTCGGCCGAGGTCGTTGTTGCGATGAGGTCGAATGGCAAACCTGCGTTGACCGATCCGCTGCGGACGATGTCGTTGACACCGCGCCGGACGGGCAACGATTCGCCCGTCAGAGCGTTCTCGTCGATCACAACGGGCCCAGTTCGGAGCGTGCCATCAACGGGCACGACTTCACCGGGTTGCACCAGCAAGACATCTCCGATGGCGATGTCGTCCAGTGGGCAATCGCCAAGGGAGCCGCGCTCGTACCGGTGCGCAACCTGTGGGCCGTGTTGCAACAGCGCCCGCAGCTCGCATTCGGCACGTCCCGCCGCCCAACCCTCCAGCGAACGACCCGTCGTCAACATCACCGTGATGACTGCGCCGGCGAAGAACTCATCGACGAACAGCGTTCCGACCAGTGCGGCGAGCGCGATCAGATCGACACCCAGCCTGCCGTGCAGCGCGGCGCTGCCAACCCAGATCATCGCCAACAGCGCGCCGAGCACTGTGGTCGCGACCCAGCAGATCGATGCAAGGTCGGTTGCCCCGGCCAATGACGCCGTCGACCCGGCGGCCAACCCGAAGATGCTCATTGTCAACGAGCCTGTGCGAGCGATCCGCTCGGTCGTCGCCGTCAGCAGGGAGCGCGCCATCACAGCCCTACCGGGCGAGCAGTCATGCTGACCACTGTGGCAGCGCTTGCCCGTCGATCTCCAGGGCCGGAAGTCCCAGCTGCGGCGTGCCGAGACCGAGTGCGAGCATTCGGGACCTTCTGTCCTGCGCCGCTTCCGTCGATCAGCGAATGCACGAGGGCGATGAGCTCCTTCTGGTGCCCTGGTTCATGGAACGGCGCCGAGCCCAGCCGCAGGCCCAGCAGTCGCCTATCCTTCCGTCATGACGGGGGGACGGCGCCTCCGACGCGCGGCCGCCGTTTGTGTCCGGTGATGTTGATGATCGCCAGCTGCTCGAGCGCCAACGGCTCGGGTTCGTTCGATGTGCTCGACGACTACGTCGAGCATGTCAATGCAAAGGACGTCGATGGGGCGATGGAGCTTCGGTGCCCGATGGTCGAGTGGAAACTGCCGACTGGGAACAGCTCCTGAACGAGATAGGTCGCTTGGAGGCCAGCGCCGGTCAACCGTTCGAGGTCGTCGATCTCGCAGAGGTGCACGATGCTCGCCTTCTGCCGATAGCGGGGAAGCCGTTGCGAGAGATCCGGTTCCGACTGCACACCCAGGACGGCAACTCGCGGCCGATCCATGTGGTGACCGTCATCGAGGATGGCCGCGAGCGGCTGTGC
>JANNFQ010000694.1:0-4326 GCA_031380045.1 Acidimicrobiaceae bacterium | reverse complement strand
GATACAAGACCGGCAGTTCTTCCTTCAGGTCTGGACCCAACAGAACGATGGTCGTTGCAGATGCAACATCATCGATGGTGGCCCGCGGCATGGCCAGCAGGCCGACGGGCAACCCGTCGCCCATCTGCGCAGAGACGTTGGGTGTGCCGATCACGTCATGAGCGAGACGTGCCCAGGCGAACGCACCTTCGTTGGAACTGCGAGCGCCGCCGAGCACGGCGATGCCCGCTGCCCCGCCAGCCTGCTTGGCCTGATCCAACAACGAGACCACTGCGCCCAGCGCGGTGTTCCAGTTGGTCTCGACCAACCCCTCGGCCGTGCGCACCATGGGTGCTGACAAACGCTGCGGGCTGTTGACCGCTTCGAAGTTGAACCGACCGCGGTCGCACAGCCAACCCCAGTTCACCGGATCGCTGTCGACGCCTTGGTACCGCAACAACTCGTCGCGGCTGGACTGCACCACGGTGCGGCAACCCACTGCACATGTGGTGCACGTGCTCTCGGTCTGGTCAAGGTCCCAGGGGCGGGCCTTGAATCGGTACGGCTTGGCCGTCAGCGCGCCGACCGGGCAGATCTGCACGGTGTTGCCACTGAAGTAGCTCGCGAACGGCTCGTCGGGAAACGTGTTGACCTGTGTCTCGTTGCCACGGTTGACGAAGTGGATCAGCTTGTCGCCGGCCACCTCGTCGGCGAAGCGGGTGCAGCGGTCGCACAGGATGCAGCGCTCGCGGTCGAGGAAGACCAGATCGCTGATGGGGATCGGCTTCTCGAAGTGACGCTTCTCTTCGACGTAGCGGCTCTCGCCCGGACCATGGCTGAACGCCTGATCTTGCAGCGGGCACTCGCCGCCCTTGTCGCACACCGGGCAGTCGAGCGGATGGTTGGCCAGCAGCATCTCGAGCACCCCCTCTTGGGCACGCTTGACGGTGGGCGTCTCGGTGTGGACGACCTGGTTCTCGGCCACGGTGGTCATGCAACTGACGACCATCATCGGCCCACGCGGGCCGTCGACCTCGACCAGGCATTGTCGGCACATGCCCACCGACGTCATGCGCGGGTGGTAGCAGAATCTCGGCACGTAGGTTCCGGCGTCCTCGCATGCATCGATGACCAACTGGCCCGGCTGCGCCTCGTGGGCACGACCGTCGACCGAGATGGTGATGGTGCGCTTGGGCTCGGGAGCCGGTGCCTGTTCTGTGGTGGTGTCGGTGTCAGACATGCGCAACTCCATGAGACACACCGTGGATTGCCGAGCTCACGCCGTGGACAGGAGGCGTGTGCACACCCTCGATGGCCCGACCGTGTTCGATGTAGTGCTCGAACTCTGGGCGGAACCGACGGATGGCCGAGGCGATGGGGCTGACCGCCGACGGGCCCAGCGGGCAGATGGTGGTCTGGCGCGGCGGCCAGGCGATGCCGGGGCTGATGCTCTCGCTGACTTCCATGAGCAGATCGAGATCTTCGGGACGACCGTTGCCGCTGAGGATGCGCTTCAGGATTCGTTCCAGCCAGGTGGTGCCCTCGCGGCACGGCGTGCACTTGCCGCAGCTCTCTTTGGCGAAGAAGTGCACGATGTTCCAGCAGGCCGCCACCATGTCGGTGGTGTCGTCCATGACCACGATGGCGCCCGAGCCCAACATGGATCCGGCCTTGTCGACCGTGGGCTTGTCCAGCGGCAGGTCGAGGTGCTCTTCGAAGAACCACATGGCACTGGCGCCACCGGGGATGAACGCCTTCACGCCGCGTCCCTCGCGTACGCCGTTGCAGTACTCGGGTGCCTCGAACAGCATGCGGAACGTCGTGACGCCGTTGGGCACCTCGAACACACCAGTCTGGTTGACATGGCCGCTGACCGCGAACAGGCGCATGCCGGTGCTCGTGGGAGCGCCCAGATCGTGGAACGCCTGCCCGGTCTCCTGGATGATCCACGGCAAGTTGGCCAACGTCTCGATGTTGTTGACGATGGTGGGCTGCATGTACAGCCCTTTGCTGGCCGGGAAGTACGGCGGCTTCAACCGCGGCATGCCCCGCTCGCCCTCGAGCGATTCGATCAGCGCAGTTTCCTCGCCCACGATGTAGGCGCCCGCGCCCCACGCCAGCACGATGTCGACCGAGAAGTCGGTGCCCAAGATGTTGCGCCCGATGAGGTTGTGCGTGTACGCATCGTTCAGTGCTTGGGCGATGCGTTCTTGCGCCAACGCCATCTCGCCACGCACGTACAGGAAGGCCTGTGCCGCACCGACCGCATAGCACGCGATCAGGATGCCCTCGATGATCTGGTGCGGATCGAGCTCCATGAGCTTGCGGTCCTTGTAGGTGCCCGGCTCGCTCTCGTCGCCGTTGACCACGATGTAGCGCGGGAACACGCCTGCCGGCAGGAAGCCCCACTTGGTGCCGGCAGGGAATCCCGCGCCACCGCGGCCCTGCATCTCGCTGGTCTTGACCTCGTCGTGAACCTGTTGCGGGCTCATGGTGGTCAGCACCTGACGCAGTGCCTTGTAACCACCGGTGCTCACGTAGCCGTCGTAGGTGTAGCCGTCGGCCTGATCGAATCGGGTGGTGATGATCTTGGGGCCGGTGGGCACCAGTCCTGGAACCAGGAAGTGCTGCGGGGTGTCGGTCATCAGCGGGCGTCGACTTTCTGCTGGGCCTCGGCGCCGGTGTTGGCCCAGTTGTCGGGGGTGCGCTGACGAATTCGCGCCAGCATGCCGTGCGGCGGAACCTCGTCGTGCAACCGGCCACTGCGCAGATCGTCGACCAACTGATCGAACTGCCCGTTGGTGACCGTGTATCGGTAGCGATGGTTGATGGCCAGTGCCGGGCCTTCGGTGCATGCGGCGATGCATTCAGCGCCCTCCAGCGTGAACATGCCGTCGGCCGTGGTGCCGCCGACGTGCACGTCCAGCGAGTGCTCGGCGTGCTGCAGCAGCTCCCATGCGCCGGTCAAGTGGCACGAGATGCCGGTGCAGATGTTGATGCAGTACCGGCCGACGGGCTGGAACTTGAACATCTCGTAGAAGGTGGCCGTGCCGTACACCTCGGCACTGGTGATGTTCAGCAACTCGGCGATGTGCGCCATCGCTTCGTCGGTCACCCAGCCATCCTGCTCTTGGGCCAAGTGCAGCAGGGGGATGAGCGCGCTCTTGGCACGCGGCAGCCTGCCGATGATCTCGCGGGCCACGACCACGTTGCTGTCAGTCAATCTGGCCACTACCTATCCACCTCGCCCAACACGGGGTCCACGCTGGAGATGACGGCGACGGCGTCGGCCACCAGCCCGCCGCGCATCATGTGCGGCAAGCACTGGATGTTGACGAACGACGGGGCCCGAACGTGCATGCGGTACGGCGTTGCCGAACCGTCGCTGGCGATGTAGCAACCGATCTCGCCTCGCGGGCTCTCGATGGCCACGTACACCTCGCCCTCGGGCACCTTGAAACCCTCGGTGAAGATCTTGAAGTGGTGGATCAGCGCTTCCATGCTCTCGTCGATGCGCGCTCGCGGCGGTGGCGTGACCTTCTTGTTCTGGATGCGATAGTCGCCACCGGGCATGCGATCCAGGATCTGGCGGACCAGCTTCATGCTTTCGCGCACTTCGTTCAGCCTGATCGCATACCGGTCGAACGCGTCGCCATACGAACCGACGATGACGTCGAAGTCGAGCTGGGCGTAGTGCATATACGGCTGGTCGCGACGCAGGTCCCACGGCACGCCCGAACCGCGCAGGATGGGCCCGGTGGCGCCCAGGGCGATGGCCTCTTGCGCGGTGATGACGCCCACACCCTGCAGGCGCTCGCGCCAGATGGGCTGGCCGGTCATCAGCGTGTCGTACTCCTCGAGCCGCGGCCCGATCATGTCCAGCAGGCGCAGCACGTCGTCGCGCCATCCGGCCGTGAGGTCAGCGGCCACGCCGCCAGGCCGGATGAAGTTGTGGTTCATGCGCAGGCCGGTGACCTTCTGGAAGAACCGCAGCACTACTTCGCGCTCGCGCCAGCCGTAGATCATCATCGAGACCGCGCCCAGGTCCATGCCGTTGGTGGCCAGGAACAGCAGGTGGCTGCTCATGCGATTCAGCTCGCTGAGCAACATGCGCATCCATACGGCGCGTTCGGGGATGTCGTCTTCGATGCCCAGCAGCTTCTCGACGGCCAGCGAGAACACGAGCTCGTTGTTCAGCGGGCTGACGTAGTCCATACGCGTCACGTTGGTGCCGCCCTGCATGTAGGTCAGCGCCTCGCCCGTCTTCTCCATGCCGGTGTGCAGGTAGCCGATGATCGGCTTGCAGCGCAGCACGGTTTCGCCCTGCAGCTCGAGCATCAGGCGCAG
>JANNFQ010000681.1:0-2966 GCA_031380045.1 Acidimicrobiaceae bacterium | reverse complement strand
TCGCGGGCCACGACGTGGATCTCGTCGACGCTCTGCAGCGCCTCGACGAACAGCATGTCGGCGCCAGCCGCACGGTACGCCCGAGCGCGGTCCAGCGCGGCGTCCAGACCCTCCATGGCCCGGGCGTCGGTGCGGGCGATGATCACCAGGTCTGGGTCGCGACGCGCCGTGACCGCTGCGTGGATCTTGCCGACCATCTCGTCGGTCGACACGACCTGCTTGCCATCCATGTGCCCGCATCGCTTCGGCAGCACCTGATCTTCCAAGTGCAACGCCGCGACGCCCGCCTGTTCGTAGTCCTGCACCGTGCGCACCACGTTGATGGCATTGCCATAGCCGGTGTCGGCGTCGGCGATCAATGGCACATCGATGGCCTGCACCAGACGTCGAACATTGCCGGCCATCTCGGCGCCGCCCAGCAGACCGACATCGGGCCGACCCAACATCGAAGCCGTGGTGCCGAATCCGGTCATGTATGCGCAGTGGAAACCCGCCTGCTCGATGAGCCGCGCCGACAGCGCGTCGAACGCGCCCGGCGCCAGCACCGGGGTGCCGGCCGCCAGCAGCGCGCGCAGCCGCGCCGGCGCCGTGTTCGCGTCTCGGTTCGATCGGATGAGATCAGCCATCTGTCAATACTTCCCGCGCGGCCACGGTGTTCGCGAGTTCGAGCGAACTCCGGTCACGACCGCATGCGCAATGCCTGCTTCCACCGCAGGCGCGAGCCGCGATGCAACAGGGTTCGCCCATACACACTGCCGGCCAGCCTCAGCATGCCGAAGGTCGCCGCGATCAGCCCGATCGCGGCCACGACGATCTCGATGATCGAGGCCGCTCCGACGGACATGCGCAGCGGCATCAGCAATGGCGCGAACGGTGGCAGCACCGACACGATCCGCGTCACGGTGGAAGTCGGGTTGGTGCCCAACGCGAACACGGCGAGGTAGCCGATGGTGAACACCATCGAGATCGGCGCCGAGGCGCTCTGTGCGTCTTCTTGGCGTGACACGAACGAACCTGCCAGCGCGAACAGGGTGCTGTACAGCACGAATCCCAGCAGGAACCAGAACACGGTGGTGGGCAGCCCGATCCAGACGTCGAGCGGGATCGACCGCCCCGAGATGCGCAACGAGATCAACCCCGCGGCAATGGTGGCGCTCATCTGCGCCATGGCGATGACGCCGATGCCAAACACCTTTCCTGCCAACAGTTGATGGGCGCGTACATGTGCCAACAACACCTCGACCACGCCCGAGCTCTTCTCTTCGACCACGCCCGTCAGCACCAGGCCGCCGAAGGCATTGATCGCGATGAACAGCAGGATCGCCGCCGTCGTGCCCACCAGATTGCCCACTCCGTCGTCACGTTCGTTGTCAGCTTCCAGCACGGACGAACCCAACAGTGAGGGCGACAGGATCTCGTCGATCTGGCTGTCGTCCAGCCCGGCGTCGGCTGCGGCCTGTCGTGACTGCGTCACCCGCCAAGCGTTGTCGATGACCGCGGCGAGTTCGTCGGCCGGATCGTTTCGCGACACCAGATCTGCCGCGCCCACGTCGATGGCCGCATCAACAGCGTCGTCGCGAACTCGTCGGTCGGCTACCTGACGCTGAACCGCTGGCTGTAAACGGACTTCGATGTCGAGCGCCTTCGCCGTCTGCGCAACAGCATCGGCAAAACCGTCGGGCAGTTCACCCACTACCGCGACCTGGTACTTCGTGGGTGAGCCGTCGTCGCTGAGCACTCGGGTGAGGACGCCCGCGCCCAACACACCGATGCACAACACAGCCGTACTGACGGCAAATGCCTTGGACCGCAGCCGCTGACGGATCTCGCGGGACATGACCAGCCTGACGACCGAGGTGGATGTCATCTGACCGCTCGGGCCCGATCGAGCACGCTGTGATGCAGGTTCTGGCCGGCGATCGACTCCAGGAACACTTCTGACAGATCTGGTGGGGCGAAGCTGAACTCGACCACGTGCCCGGCTGCACCGGCCGAGGACAGCAGCGCCGCCGGATCCATCGAGCGGGGCACCCGCAGATGTATGCGTCGAGCGTGGCGGTCGACGACCTCGACACCGGGTGCCGCGGGCTGCCAGTCGCACTCGGCGTCGAACCCCACGATCACGTGGCGCGACGCTGCGCGCTGACGAATGTCGCTGACGTCGCCCTGCAACACCACCCGACCGGCCTCGATGATGATGACATCGCGGCTGACATCAGCCACGAGATCCAACTGGTGGCTGCTGAAGAGGACCGACGTGCCATCGGCCAACTGTTCGCTCAGGACGACCTTCATGTTCTCGACCGCGAGAGGGTCGAGGCCCGAGAACGGTTCGTCCAGGATCAGCAGCTCTGGGTCGTGCACCAGCGCGATGGCCAGTTGCACGCGCTGTTGATTACCGCTGGACAGCGCCTGGACCTCGTCGTCGGCGCGACCGTCGATGCCCAGGCGCTCCATCCACGTGGCCGCCGCTGCCTGCGCAGCGCTCTTCTGCATGCCGGCGAGCCGAGCGAAGTACACCACTTCGTCGCGCACGGTCATCTTCGGGTACATGCCGCGCTCGGCCGGCATGTACCCGAACCTTCGCCGGGTCGTCGACGAGATCGGCGCACCGTCCCACGTCATCGAACCGCCGTCGGTCGCGATCAAGCCCATGATCGCCCGCATCGTGGTGCTCTTGCCGGCACCGTTGGGGCCGAGGAACCCCACGATCTGCCCTCGACCCACCGACAGGCTGATGGCATCGAGGGCGCGGAGGTCGCCGAACGACTTCGAGATCTCGGTGACCTGCAGCACGCATCCTTCATACCCGCTACCGGCAGGTCCTAGGCGCGCACCTCCTGCCGCATGAACGCCACGTAGGCGCCGGCGAACAGCACGACCGTTCCGGCGACCAGGGCCACGAGTTGCCACCATGCCAGGATCAGGCTTTGATCCAGTGGCAGCGTGCTGGGCAACGCACCATC
>JANNFQ010000619.1:0-3820 GCA_031380045.1 Acidimicrobiaceae bacterium | reverse complement strand
GTACGCCCCCATCAACCGCAGCGCCTATCGCCTGGCGGCAGAGGCCACCGACCTGTTCGAGGGTGCCCGGGCCACAACACAGCGCTTCATCAACGCCTCGCGCCCCGAAGAACTGATCTTCACGAAGAACGCCACCGAAGCACTGAACCTGGTGGTGCAGTCGTGGGGTCGGGCCAACCTGAACCGTGGCGACGTGGTCGTGCTGACGCACATGGAACACCACGCCAACATCGTGCCGTGGCACGTCCTGGCCGCCGAGAAGGGTGTCGAGCTGCGTTGGGTTCCGCTGACTGCCGACGGCCAACTGGACCTGACCGATCTGCCTCGGTTACTGGATGGCGCCAAGGCGTTCAGCTTCACGGCCATGAGCAACGTGCTGGGCACCATCACGCCGGTTGCCGAACTGTGCCGCGCCGCTCACGCTGCCGGCGCCATCGCCATCGTCGATGGCTGCCAGTACGTGCCGCACAACGTCACCGACGTGCAGGCCTGGCAGGCCGACTTCCTGGCCTTCAGCAGCCACAAGCTGTGTGGGCCGTCGGGCATTGGCGTGCTGTGGGGCCGCGAGCAACTGCTCGATGCCATGCCGCCGTTCCTGGGCGGCGGCAACATGATCGCCGACGTCCGCCTCGACGGCTTCACCCCGGCCGAACTTCCCGCCAAGTTCGAAGCCGGCACCCCACCCATCATCGAGGCGATCGGCATGGGTGCGGCCATCGACTTCCTGCAATGCATCGGCATGCCACGCATCCGCCGGCACGAGATGGTCGTGGCCGAATACGCGTTGCGCACCTTGACCGAACGGTTCGGCGACGACATCACCATCCACGGGCCACGCAACGTCGAACTGCGCGGGGCAACGTTCAGCTTCGCCTTCCGCGGCATCCATCCGCACGACCTCAGCCAAGTGCTGGACCAGCGCAACGTGTGCATCCGCGCCGGTCACCACTGCGCCAAGCCGCTGATGCGCGTGCTGGGCGCCCCCGCCACCGCCCGCGCCAGCTTCTACCTGTACAACGACGAACACGAGGTCGACGTGCTGGCCGATGCCCTCGACAGCGCGACCGATATCTTCGGGTTCTGAACGAAAGGCCATTCGATGCCCGGCTTGGAAGACCTGTACCGCGAGATCATCCTCGACCACTACCGCAGCCCACGAAACCGTGGCGAGCTGCCGCCGCCGGCTGCGCACGCGGTTGGGCACAACCCGCTGTGCGGTGACGAGATCGAGGTCTTCCTCGAGGTCGCCGACGGTGTGGTCAGCGACATCAAGGTCGGCGGCCAGGGCTGTTCGATCTCGCAGAGCTCAGCATCGATGATGAGCCAAGCCGTGAAGGGCAAGTCGATCGATGACGTGCGTGCGCTGGTGCACCGTTTCAAGTCGATGATGTCGATCCACGAACCCGACGAGTTCGACGAAGATGCGCCCGAAGTCAAGCTGGGCGATCTCGAAGCACTGCAAGGTGTCGTGAAGTTTCCGGTACGCATCAAGTGCGCAGTCCTGGCGTGGAACACGCTCATCGAAGCGCTCGTCGACGCCAAGGTCTGAGCCGTGGCCTTCGAAACCAAGGCCGAAGTCTTCGACGAGATCGCGCCGCACCCCGACGGTGTTCACGCCGACAGTCAGCTGATCCACGAACGTGCCTACGTGGTACGCGCGTACCGCAAGGATGACCAGACCTTGGTGCTGCGCGGCTCTGTGCGCGACCAGAAGCCTCCGGGGCTGTACGTGCCCGAAGACCCCGAGCCGCTCACCGTGCACCACATGATCGTCGACCTGCACATTGCGGTGCCTTCGCTGCAGATCACGCAGGCAAAGGCTGTGCTGGAAACGCACCCGCACACCGGCTGCCCGCGCATCGAAGATCACTACGGCAACCTGGTCGGTCTGTCGATCGCCCGCGGTTTCACCCACAAGGTGCGCGAACTGTTCGGTGGGCCGCGCGGGTGCACGCACACCACCGCTCTGCTGCAGGCGATGGCGCCGGTGGCAGTGCAGTCGCTGTGGTCGTTCCGTGTGGCGCAATCGAACGAAGGCGACATGGGCGGCCCGATGGCCACACAGGAAGCCCGCGAGGGCGCCATGGCCATGAACATGAACACCTGCCACATCTGGGCCGAAGACGGCGACCAGATCACGGCCATCCGCAACGGCCAACCGCTGGAGGCGCCGGTGTGGATCACCAAGAGATTCCAGAAGCTCGGCTTGGATCCCGAGCGCTGGCGCGGCAACAGCTGACGTCATGCCCATCCGAATCCTGATCGATACCGATCCGGGCATCGACGATGCAATGGCCATCTTCTATGCACTTGGGTCACCCGAGCTCGACGTCGTCGGGCTGACCACCGTCTTCGGCAACGCGCACACGCCGGTGTGCACCCGCAACGCGCTGCGCTTGCTGGAGATCGCCGGCCGTCCCGACATACCCGTCGCCGAGGGAGCGCATCGCCCCTTGGCCATGGACTTCCGCGGGCCTGCAGACTTCGTGCACGGGCTCGACGGCCAAGGCGACATCGACGACGTTCCCCCCGCTACATCGGCCATCGAAGCCGACGCAGTGCAGTTCATCGTCGACACCATCATGGCGTCGCCCGGGGAGATCACGTTGGTGCCCATCGGCCCGCTGACCAACATCGCCCAGGCGCTGAGCTACGAGCCGCGGCTGGCCGAAAACCTGGCCGGCATCGTGCTGATGGGCGGCAACGCGTTCTGCGCCGGCAACGCCTCGCCCGCCGCCGAGGCCAACATCATCAACGATCCCGAGGCGGCCGACATCGTGTTCGGGGCGCATTGTCCTGTGGTGATGGCCGGCCTGGACGTGACCGAGCGCACGTACATGTCGGGTGAGCAACTCGACAGCATCGCGCTGGTCGACAACCCACGCGCACAGCACCTGGCGCGCATCATGCCGTACTACCGAGCGTTCTCGATGTCGGTGTCGGGCGACGACGGCATCTTCTGCCACGACACCACGGCCATCAGTTACCTGATCGCCCCACAGCACTACACATCAATGGCCCATCCGATCAGAGTCGACTGCGGCGACAGCATCGGCCGTGGCAAGACGTGGGCCAAGACCAGACCATCGCACGGCGTGTCGGCATGGGACGGCCGCCCCGACGTGACCATCCTGACCGACGTGAACGCCGACGCCGTCGTCGCCCTGGAGCTGGGCAGGCTGGGCGTTCAGCCCTGAGCGAACGGCGGAGGTCCGAGGATCTCGATGCCGCCATTCTTCATGGCCGATGCCCGCACGATGTCCATGTCGACCGGACCCGACACGGGGTTCGGCGCGTCGCGTGCCACCGGTTCGCTGGCATCCCAATAGAACTGCTGACAGCACCCGGGCGTGTGCAGGCACAGCAACCGCACGCCATCGTCGCCCGTGACCTTGAAGGCGTGCGGCACGCCGCGCGGCGCGATGGCAACGCCACCCGCCACGATGGGATGTTCGGTGCCATCGATGTGCATCACGATCTCTCCCTCCAGCACGATCATCGTCTCGTCCGAGCAGGGGTGGATGTGCAGCGGGGTCACCTTGCCTCGCTCGATGCGATCTTCGAACAACAGGAACGCTCCACCGGTTTCCTCGGCCGTCGCCTTCCAGATGTGCAAGCCGCCCCCGGCGAACCATCGCCGCTGTCCCTCCTCTGACGACCGGACGACGGGCGGGAGGAGTGCTGCTTCGCTCATGATCAAACTCCTTCGGAGGTGACATTCGTGGTACTCATGTACCATAAGAACACTGGCGTACCATGAAGGCGATGTCAAGCAACTCCCCGAACCTCGGGTACGAAGCGATGGGTCGGTCGGCCCAGA
>JANNFQ010000578.1:0-1649 GCA_031380045.1 Acidimicrobiaceae bacterium | reverse complement strand
ACATCGGTTACTGCCGGCTGGACGAGCCAGCGGGGCTGGTGTGGTCTGCCAACCTGGCCGCGCTGGAACTGCACGTGCCGATGGCGCTGGCGGCCGACCTCGAGTCGCCGCGAGCAGTGGTGTTCGACTTCGATCCGGGCGCACCGGCCACCATCGTCCAGTGCTGTCAGATCGCCCTGCTGGCGCACGATGTGCTGTCGGCAGTTGGTCTGGAGGCGTGGGCCAAGACATCGGGCTCGAAGGGGCTGCAGTTGTACGTGCCGCTGAACACGCCGTGCACGCATCAGGCGGCGGCCGACTTCGCCCTGGCCGTGGGGCAACTGTTGGAGAAGCAGCACCCCAAGCGCGTCACGACCACCATGGCCAAGGCGGTTCGGCCGGGGAAGATCTTCGTCGACTGGAGTCAGAACGTTCGCCACAAGACCACCATCGGCGTGTACTCGATGCGCGCCCGGGTGCGGCCGTGGGTCAGCACGCCGATCACGTGGGACGAGGTGCAGGGCGGGGCCGACGGCACCATCGATCTGCGTTTCGAGATCCACGATGTGCTGGAACGGGTCCAGGCGATGGGCGACCTGTTCGAGCCCGTGCTGACGGTCGAGCAACAGGTGCCCAAGGTCGGCTGAAGCCGCTGTTTCGTCGCGGTCGTACCATGGGCCCATGCAGCAGATCCCGCGCACCATCTATGCCGACGAGCATCAGCAGTTCCGCTCGGCGTTCCGCAACTGGTTGGACAACGAGGTCGTCCCGAACCACGAGCAGTGGGAGCGCGACCAGATCGTCCCGCGCAGCATCTGGCTGGAGGCCGGCAAGCACGGGTTTCTGGGCATTGCCGTCGACGAGCTGTACGGCGGCGGTGGCACCGACGACTTCCGCTTCGGGGCGATCATGGGCGAAGAGATCGGCGACACCGGCGTCATCGGCAGCGGCAACGGGTTCACGTTGCACAACGACATCGTGCTGCCGTACTTCACCGGGTTGTGCAACGACGATCAGAAGGCGCGCTGGCTGCCGGGCATGGTCAGCGGCGAACTGATCGGCGCGATCGCGATGACCGAACCCAACACTGGCAGCGACTTGGGTGGCGTGAAGACCACGGCCATCCGTCACGGCGATCACTACGTCGTGAACGGCGCGAAGACGTTCATCTCGAATGGCATCAACGCCGATGTGGTCGTGACGGTTGCCAAGACCGACCCGTCGCAGAAGCACCGTGGCATGAGCTTGCTGGTGTTGGAGCGCGGCATGACCGGCTTCGAGCGTGGTCGCAACCTGGACAAGATCGGCATGCACGCGCAGGACACGGCCGAGCTGTTCTTCACCGATGTGGAAGTGCCCGCCGCCAACCTGGTGGGCGAAGAGGGCATGGGTTTCGTGTACCTCATGCAGAACCTGGCGCAAGAGCGGCTGAGCCTGGCGGTCGAGGCGGTTGCGGTTGCGCAGGCGGCGATTCGCTGGACGCTCGACTACACGAAGAGTCGTACCGCTTTCGGCCAGCCGGTCGCGCACTTCCAGAACTCGAAGTTCGTCATCGCCGAACTGCACACCGAGACCCAGGCCGCACAGGTGTATGTGGATCGTTGCGTCGAACTGCACTGCGACCGTCAGTTGACCGCCGAGCAAGCCGCGGCCGCCAAGTTTCTGACGAC
>JANNFQ010000559.1:0-5954 GCA_031380045.1 Acidimicrobiaceae bacterium | reverse complement strand
GTCCGTGGTGTCCGTGGTGAAGACGTCGCATGAATCGGGACGTCGCATGAATCGGGACGTCGCATGGATCGGGTTGGCGGGGCGGGGTCAGCGTCCGTGCTCGGATCGGTCGGCGTCGCCGTCCTCGTCCTCGTCCTCGTCCTCGTCCTCGTCGTCGTCGGAGTCGGAATCGGTGGTGGCGGCCGCCGAGCCCGGGGGCGTCATAGACAGGACCAGGCCGTCCAGTTCGAGCACGATCTCGGGTTGTCCCGACGCATTGGTGATGCCGGCCGGCTGGGCCGAGTTGCGTTGCACTGCCATGTCGTCACCGTACCCCTGGCGCGGGCTTCCGTCCGTACCGTTGAACCGGATGACCGCTGACCACCGAAACGGTGGTCAGGTGCCGACTAGTTCGACGGGCTTCCGTCCGTGCGGCTGAACCGGATGACCGCTGACTACCGAAACGGTGGTCGGGTGCCGACGAGTTCGAACGGAATCCTGCCCGGGCGCAGGCGGCGATCGTTCTACGATCGGGGGCATGGGGATTGACGCTGCGCGGAGGGTGCTCGGATGATCTTGGCGCCCAGGTACGAGGGGCCGACGATCCTGTTGATCGATGGCCTGCCCGGCGGTCTGCTGCAGCCGTTCACGCGGCAGCGTCGGCGGATGCTGGCGATGCTGGAGGCGATGTCGGACCAGCAGTGGACCGTCGAGAGTCGGTGCGCCGGATGGACGGCGCGTCAGGTGGCGGCCCACCTGGTGACCGTCAACACCTTCTGGCGTGCCTCGATCGTGGCGGGGTTGGCCGGCACGCCCACCCGCATGTTGGCGGGGTTCGATCCGGCAGCCAGTCCGCCGGTGCTGGTCGATCGGATGAACGCACTGAGCTACCGCGAGGTGCTCGATCAGTTCAGGGCCAGCACCGACATGCTGCTGAACGTTGTGGGCGAACTGACCGACGAGGGTTGGTCGACGCAGGCCGAGGCGCCGGCCGGGCTGATCGCGATCCGTGCCCTGGTGCAGCATGCGTTGTGGGACAGCTGGATCCACGAGCGCGACGTCGCCATCCCACTGGGCATCGCGACGGCAGTCGAGCCCGACGAGGTGCGCGCCTGCCTGCAGTTCGCCGCAGCCATCAGCCCTGCGCTGGGCATCGGTCTCGGGCTGCAACCTTCCTGCACACTGGCCGTCGAGGCCACTGATCCCGACATCCGGTTCGTCCTGCACGTGGACAACACGGTGAGCGTGTTCGATCGTGCAGATCCAGAACTTCCGTGCCTCCGAGGCGACGCCGTTCAGTTGGTCGAGGCGCTCACCTTGCGTGCGCCGATGCCATCGACGACACCGGCCGAATGGACGCAACTGCTGGCCGGTCTGGCCACGGCCTTCGACGCCGTTTCCATCTGACAGTCCATCCCCGACCTGACTCACGCGTGCCGCTGTCGTTCTGTGCTGTGGAGTTGCCCGGCGAGATGGACGCCGTCGTCCGGTTCCTGTGCGCCCACGATTGGCCGTTGCATTCGAAGACCCGGCTGCATCCAACTGACGTGTTGGAGATGGTGTTCGACGGACCCGACGTGGCCAGTTTCTGGATCGCCGATGGCCAAGAACGCATCGGCCTCGTCCGCTTGCTGGACCTCCGAGACGTCGGGGACGGAGGCGATGGCTGCCCGCTGTTCGACCTTCGCCTCGCCTCCACCGAACGGGGGCGAGGCGTCGGCCAGGAGTCCGTGCGCTGGTTGACCAGTCGCTTGTTCGAGACCCACCCCCTGTTGCATCGTGTCGAGGCCAACACTCGCTTCGACAACATCGCCATGCGACGCGTCTTGGAGCGCTGCGGATATCGAGCCGAGGGTCAGCTGCGCGAGACCTGGATGTCGGGCGATGGCACACGCCACGACACGATGGTCTACGGAATCTTGCGACGAGAGTGGAGTGCGTTGCCGCGCGAGCTGTGATCGCGCGTCAGGCTGGGTTGGCGCCGATCATCCATGGTGTACCGAACCGGTCGGTACACATGCCGAACATGGGCGACCACGATGTCGGGCCGATTGGTCCAGCGACCGTGCCGCCCTCGGACAGTTGCTTGAACACGTGCTGGGCGTCGTCGGCGTCCTTGGCTGCATAGTTCACCTGCATGCCCTGCACCGGCCCGAAGCCTGCGGCGGGATCGTCGGAGGCCATCAGCAGGTTGCCGTCGATCGTCAGTGCCGCATGCATGATGAGGTCCTCGGTGCCCGCGCCCATCGACTCGCCGTCGGGCATGTCTGCAGCGGTCAGCAGCACCAGTTCGCCACCGAAGATCTGCTGGTATCGAGTGAAGGCTTCGCGGCAGTTGCCTCCGAAGAACAGGTATGGGTGAAAGCTCATGGTTCCTCCTGTGTACGCGCCAGTGGCGCCAATCTTTCCCCATTGACGTGACGGGCACCACGAACTCATCGGTCAGCGCGATGTCGATGACCGCAGGAGGGGTCAGGAGGGGTGAGGGGAGACGGCTCGGATCCTGCTGGACCTGCCCAGCTAGCCTGATTGCGTGGCTCGCCTGCGCATTGCCCTGGCCCAGATCAATCCGACCGTCGGCGCCATCGACGCCAACCTGGCCAAGATCGTCGCGGCCTACGACCAGGCCGACGCGGACGGATGCGACATCGTCGCCTTTCCCGAACTGGCGATCACTGGGTACCCGCCGGAAGACCTGGTGCTGAAGCCAGGGTTCGTGGCCGACAACAAGATCGCCCTCCACAAGCTGGCCGCGCGCACCCGTCGTTGTGCAGCTGTAGTGGGGTTCGTCGACTCTGATCGCGATCTGTACAACGCCGCTGCGGTGTGCGCCAACGGCGAAGTGGTCGGCACGTATCGCAAACGGTTGCTGCCCAACTACGCCGTCTTCGACGAGGCCCGCTACTTCACACCCGGCGACATGAACGATCCGTACGAGCTGTACGTGATCGGTGGTGTGAAGGTGGGCATCAGCATCTGCGAAGACGTGTGGAGCCCCACCGGGCCGCTGGCACATCAGGCCGCCGGCGGTGCAGAACTGAACATCAACATCAATGGCTCGCCGTTCCACGCCGGCAAGATGGCCGGGCGCGAGCGCATGCTGGCCACCCGTGCCGCCGATGCCAGCTGCGCGCTGGTGTACGTGAACCAGGTGTGCGGGCAGGACGAGTTGGTGTTCGACGGGGGATCGATGGTGTTCGACGCCGACGGCACGCTTGTCGCCCGCGCTGCGCAGTTCGTCGAGGAACTGATGATCGCCGATGTCGAGATCGAGCCCGTCTATCGCAAGCGCCTGCTGGACCCCAGGGGTCGCGTGACCATTCAGCCGGTGCCCACGCTGTTGGTATCCGAGCATCCCGTCGTGCACGACCAACCGGTCACGCCGCGCATGGCCTCGCCGTTGTCGGCCGATGCCGAGCTGTATCAGGCGATCGTGTTGGGCACTGGCGACTACGTGCGCAAGAACGGTTTCAGCGATGTGGTCATCGGCCTGTCGGGCGGCATCGACTCGACCATCGTCGCCTGCGTGGCGGTCGACGCCTTGGGCGCCGACCACGTGCACGGGGTCAGCATGCCCAGCCGGTACAGCAGCGATCACTCGAAGAGCGATGCCGCCGATCTTGCCCAGAAGTTGGGCATCGACTACCACACCATCGCCATCGAGCCAGCCTTCTCGGCCTACCTCCAGATGACCGCCCAGACCTTTGGCGACCGCCCCGCCGATCTGACCGAAGAGAACCTGCAGAGCCGCATTCGCGGCACCACGCTGATGGCGCTGTCGAACAAGTTCGGTTGGATGGTGTTGACCACCGGCAACAAGAGCGAGATGGCGGTTGGCTACTTCACGATCTACGGCGACTCGGTCGGCGGATACGCAGTCATCAAGGATGTGTTGAAGACGCGGGTGTACGACCTGTGCCGTCACGTGAACGCAGTCGCCGGGCGCGAGATCATCAACGAGAGCGTCATCACCAAGCCGCCGTCGGCCGAGCTGCGCCCCGATCAGCGAGACGATCAGAGCCTGCCGCCGTACGAGGTGTTGGACCCCATCCTGCAGCTGTACGTCGAGGAAGACCGCACCGCCGGCGAGATCATCGAGCTCGGTCACGATGAAGCCTTGGTGCGTCGCATCACCCGGCTGGTCGACGTGAACGAGTACAAGCGGCGGCAGTGCCCGCCGGGGGTACGCGTCAGCCTGAAGGCGTTCGGCAAGGATCGTCGGCTGCCGATCACCAACGGCTACCGCGGCTGACAGTTGCACAACGCTCACGCGGTGTTGACCGAGCTCTGACGCGCCGGGGCGCACCATGCATGACGAAAGGAGTTCGTCATGACCGATCTCATCGAAATCCCGCAGGCCCCCGTACCGGGTGCTTCGAGCAATCCGCTGGGGCCGCCGCCGGGGCAGCGGTGGGCGTCGTCGATCCCGTCGTCGGAGATGCCCCCGCCGCCCCCCGGCCGGCCGCCGCGGCGACGGTCGCTGGTTGCGGCCGTCGCCATCACCGCAGTGTGCGCATCGGGCCTGGGCGCCGGCGTCGGAGTGTTGGCGACTCGCGGCGACGGTGGCAACAACACATCGGTCGCCACACCGTCGAACGCGCAGGCCAGCACCGCCCGGCCAGCTGCACTGTTGGACACGGCATCAATCGTCGCCAACACCACACCATCGGTCGTGTCCATCAGAGTGACCACCACGGGCACCGACATCTTCCAGCAGCAGGTCACCCAACAGGGCACCGGCACCGGTTTCGTGGCGACAGCCGACGGCTTGATCTACACCAATGCGCACGTCGTCAACGACGCCGATTCGGTGAAGGTCACACTGGCCGACGGCACGACGCACGACGGCAAGGTCGTCGGCGTCGATGCGACCGACGACCTCGCTGTCGTCAAGATCGACGTGACCGGTCTGAAGCCGCTACCGATCGGTTCGTCGGCCGACATGCACGTCGGTGACCCTGTCGTGGCCGTCGGCAACGCGCTGGCACTGCCCGGCGGACCGACCGCGACGCAGGGCATCGTGTCCGCGCTGAACCGCACGATCGACACCGACAACGGCGAGCATCTTGCCCGTCTCATCCAGACCGACGCAGCGATCAATCCCGGCAACTCAGGCGGCCCGCTGTTGAACACCTCGGGTCAGGTGATCGGCATCAACACTGCGGGCGCTTCGAACGCCGAGAACGTCGGCTTCTCGATCGCCCTCGATACGGCGAAGCCGATCTTGGACGAGCTCGCCCAGGGCAAGCCGCACGTGAAGGCGTTCCTGGGCGTGCAGACCGCCACGGTCACGGCCGACTCGGCGAACCAGGCCGGGCTCGACGTCGACCACGGCGCCTACATTCAAGGCGTCAGCGCCGAATCGGCGGCCGAGCTGGCCGGCCTGAAGGTGGGCGACGTCATCACCAAGATCGAGAGCACCGACATCAACACCTCCGACGATGTCGGCACGGCGCTGTCGGGTCATCAGCCCGACGACAAGGTCACGATCACGGTGCACCGTGGCACGCAGGACGTCACCGTCACCGCTGCGCTCGGATCGCACGAAGCGTGACTCCCGTGTTCGGCCGCTTGTTCTCCCCACCCACCGGCGCGATGAGCCATGAGCGTCACCCGTCTGCTCTCGTCTCATCGCTCCGGTCGGGGTAGCGCAGCTCGAACGTGGTCGGCGACGCAGTGCTCAGTTCCAGGCTGCCACCGTCGGCTCGGGCCAGTCGCTGCGCCAAGGCCAGCCCCCGGCCGTGCGGCTCGGTGGGTGGCGCCTCGACCCGGAACGCCTGGGCGACCCGTCCGCGGTCCACCGAACCCGTATCGCGCACGACCACCCGCCGCTCGCCCACCTCGACCTCGATAGCACCCCGGCCATGCCGGATGGCGTTGTCGAGGAGGATGTCGACGATCTGCCCGACGAACCCCGGTGTTGCCCGCACGCGGGTGGTTCGTCGGTGCAGATCGGCGGCACGGCCGGCATGTTG
>JANNFQ010000544.1:0-17013 GCA_031380045.1 Acidimicrobiaceae bacterium | reverse complement strand
GGCACCCAATCAACACGGTCGTGCACCGCTTCCCAGAATCTGTCGTACGCCCATCGAATCGCATCGAACGGATACATGGCCAGGTTGGCCAGACCTGCAGATGACGCTGGAGTTGCACCGTCGTCATCGGCCGAATTGCCGACATCGACAGGCGCGTTCATCGTCGGGCGACTCGATCGGACAGGGGATGCACCGGTGTCGAGAACGCCCGCAGACCGTATCGACGCATGATCTCACCGTAGCCTCGGTACCACCCGGCTCCATCGGCCGCAGCCTGCTCGGCGGCAATCTCGTCGGTCAGACGCGGCAACCGGAACCATGCTGCCCCGGGCAACGTGTGATGCGTGTGATGCAGGTTGTTGTTCAGGAACAGCAGACCGAAGAACCAGTTGCTGCGCACGACGGCCGCTCGGGTGGACGGCTCTTCGACCGCGAGGTGCTCGACGAACGAGCGGATGTAGGTGACCGACACGCCCAGATAGCAGTACCCCAGCAGGTACTGCCAGACCGGCACATCCGCCACCGCGAACACCAACCACGCCACTGCTGCGACGCCGACCGCGTGGCGCAGCCACAACCGGCGACGTTCGACGTCACCCCGAGCCAGACCCAACTCGTGGGCGACGTGCGCGGGTGGACCCAGAAGTGGCCCGACGATCAGCCGGCCGGCCATGGTGCGGTTGATGCGCAGCGCCAACCGGTACAGCCCCCGTGCGTTGTGCCACTGCTCGGCCGAAACGTAGAAGCTCTCGGGATCGCCGCCGGGCGTGGTGATGTCCGAACGGTGATGCAGCAGGTGCAGTTCGCGGTACAGCGGGAACGGCAGCCACAACGACAGCGGCACCGACACCAGCGCGTGGTTGACGATCTTCCACGGTGTGGGATGACCATGGATCACCTCGTGCTGCAGCGACATGTACCAACCCGCCAGCAACGCGAAACCCAGGACGACCACCGGTGCCGGCAACTGCTGGTGCCAGACCAGCAGCGCCACGAACCCAGCCCAGCAGCCCAGCGCGACGAGCAGCGTGGGCCATTCGATGTCGACGGTCTGCTGCGGTTCCTGTTCCACCACCGACGATTGTGCAGGCGTGTCGTGCGTCACGCCGCCCATTCGGGTGAGTGAATGCGCACAATGTGTTGCGCTTGTGATCGCCTCCACCCCAGATGTGGTGGATACGCCACAGTCGCTGTGGATACACTCCGCTCGTGATTGATCGCCGAGACCTTCTGGCAACGTTTCGTGAACGCTTGGTGCAGGTCATCACCCGCAGCGGCATGACTCGCAGCCAGTTCGCCCAACAGAACGCGCTCGATCGATCGACACTGTCGCAGTTGCTCAGCGACGCCAATCGGCGGCTGCCGCGGGTGGAAACGCTGGCCGAGGTGGCAACCACACAACAGGTATCGATCGACTGGTTGCTGGGCCTGACGCATGCCGGACCGATGCAGGCCGAGATGCTGCACGAGCAGACCTCGTTCGAGCACGACGCGCTGTCGCCGAACGACGAGCGGCTGATCGCGTGGTTCGCCGAAGCTCAGGGATACAAGATCCGCTACGTGCCCTCGACGTTGCCCGATTTGTTGAAGACCGACGATGTCATCGTTCACGAACTGACCCACTACGTCGCCTCGCGGCCGGAACAGAAGATCGAGATCGCCGCCACTCGGTTGGCGTGGACCCGCGCACCCGGCAGCGACGTCGAGTGCAGCAACAGCCTGCAGGCCGTCGAATCGTTCGCCCACGGCGAGGGCATCTGGCGATCACTGCCGATCGCACAGCGTGAGGCGCAGATGGAGCGCATGATCGCGCTGACCGACGAGCTGTACCCAACGCTGCGGTGGTTCCTGTTCGACGGCCTGCAGCGCTACGCAGCGCCCGTGACCATCTTCGGCCCGCAACGCGCGGCGTTGTACCTCGGCCAGATGTATCTGGTGCTCACGTCGTCCGAGCACGTCCGCACGCTGTCTGCACACTTCGACGACCTCATCCGCGGCGCGGTCGTACAACCCAACGAGGTGTCGCGCTACCTGGAGGAACTGCTGCGCACCAGCAGGCGCTCGCGCCGCTGACCTGTTGTGGCGCGGCGTGACCTGGCATGGCTCGTCCGGCCTGGTGGCGACCGTCAACCGGTTCGGCGCGCCGGCGAACCATCGCGTGCGTACTGCTGCAACAGTTCCATCAGATCGTCGGGCACGTCGACACCCTCGCTTGCCGCATGCCCTCGGTGCGCCAGCCGTCGATCACCCGGAAGTCGGGCACCCGGCTCGCCGGCCAACGCGGTCAACTCGACCTCGATGCGGTCGATGAACTGATCGCCCATCGTTGCTGACGGATCGACGGCCAGCACCACCTGACCGACATCGGGCGGCCCGCCGACCGTGCCGCCGAAGCCCGATGCCTCGAACGAGAAGTTCGAGCCGGCAACACCACCCGACATGATGTCGACCAGCAGTGCCAACGCTGAACCCTTGTGGTCTGCGGCGGGCACCATCGATCCGGCCAAGGCAGCTTTCGCGTCGGTGGTTGGCTGACCCTCGGCATCCAGCGCCCACCCCAACGGGATCGATTCGCCCGCCTGTGCAGCGGCATTGACCCTGACCCACGCGACGGCCGACGATGACAGATCGGCGACCACGGGCGGCCCGGTCGGCCGCGGCGCCGCCCATGCGATCGGGTTGGTGCCGAAGAACGGGCGCCGCCCGCCGGCAGGGGCCATGAGCGACGACGAGTTCGCGAACATCAGAGCGACCAGCCCGTTCTCGGCCAGTCGCTCGACGAACCAGCCCAGCACACCGGCCGAATACGAATGGGTCATCGCCAGCAACCCCACACCACATGTGTGCGTCACGTCGATGAGCGGTTCGACGCCCGCTTCGAATGCCGGATGGCAGAAGCCATGGCGGGCATCGACCACGACCGTTGCGGCCCGCGGATGGCGCACCATGGGCACGGCATCGCCGACGACCTTGCCGCACGCCAGATGATCGCAGTAGGTGGGCAGGTACGACAAGCCCACGGTGCGAATGCCATCGGCCTCGGCATCACGAATGCTGAGTGCCGTGGGGCCGGCCTGCAGTTCGGACGCGCCAGAGGACCGGAGCATGCGCGTACTGATGTCCAGAACTTCGTCGAGCGACAGGGTGGTGGTCATGCGCCGATCACGAACGGGCGCGCTGAGCAGGTGTAGGCGCCATCGACGAAGGGCTGCCATTGGGCGAAGACGGACACTCGGATGATCTCGATCGGTGCACACTAGATTCCAACGGTGATCGTCGTTGGTGGTGAAGCCCTGATCGACCTGGTTCTGGGGATCGATGGATCGGTGTCGGCCAAGCTGGGTGGCGGTCCGTTCAACGCCGCCCGCACCATCGGCCGGTTGGGCGGAACGGTCAGCTTCCTGGGTGCCGTCTCGAACGATCGGTTCGGCACCCGGCTGTTCGATCAATTGACCCATGACGGTGCGGACACCACTGCCACCATGCGCACCGAACGGCCGACCACATTGGCAGCAGCCGAGATCGACCAGCACGGTGCGGCCACGTACCGCTTCTACCTCGACGGCACATCGGCGCCAGCGCTCGATCAAGTGCCGCCCCACCTGACGGTGCCCACGGCCGTGCACCTCGGAACGCTCGGTCTGGTGTTGCAGCCCATGGCGTCGACACTGTTGGACTACGTGGATCACCTGCCGGCGCAGACGCTGGTGATGCTGGACCCGAACTGTCGCGAGCGCGTCATCGACGATCGCGACGCCTACCTGGCCGATCTGGCACGGGCATACCGACGCAGCCATGTGGTGAAGATCAGCACCGATGATGCGTCGTACCTCGCGCCGACCTCCGAGCCGATCGACTACGCACGGCAGCTGGTGCGCGACGGGGTGCGGGTGGTGCTGTTGACTGCGGGTGGCGACGGTACCTGGGTCATCACGCCCACCAACGAGACACTCGTGCCGACGACCCCCATCGTCGTCGTCGACACCATCGGGGCCGGCGATTCATTCGGCGGCGGCTTCCTGGCCTGGTGGGTGGGCAACGGGTTCGGCATCGACGAGCTCGCCCAGCACTCCGTGGTGGTCGCAGCCACCGAAGCCGCGCAACAGGTGGCCGCGTTCACCTGTCAGCGAGCCGGCGCCGATCCGCCGCGCCTGGCCGAGCTGCCACCGAAATGGGGCGAGGCGTGGACCGAGCGCTGATCGATAGCGCGCAACGGCTGATCGACCGCGGCGGTCGTGTGTTGGGCATCGCCGGCGAACCCGGCGCGGGCAAGTCGACGTTGGCGGCAGAACTGGTCGACCACTTCGGTGACCGCGCGCAACTGTTGCCAATGGACGGCTTCCATCTGGCCGACGACGAACTGGAGAGACGCGAGTTGCTCGGCCGCAAAGGCGCGCCCGACACGTTCGATGTGCACGGCTACATCGCCGCGTTGCAACGAGTTCGGCTTCGCACGGAGTCGGTCGTGGTGCCCCGCTTCGACCGCCACCTCGAGGCCGCCATCGCCGGATCGATCTGCATCGAACCCCACGTCGAACTGGTGATCACGGAAGGCAACTACCTGCTGCTGGATGTGACGCCCTGGTCATCGGTGTCGGCGTTGCTGGACGAGCGATGGATGGTTCAGGTCGACGAATCGACACGAGTCGAGCGGTTGGTCGCTCGACACGTAGCGCACGGCCGATCGATCGACGCCGCACGCCGGTGGGTGGCCGAGGTTGATGAACCAAACGCGCTACTCATCCGCGACCACAGCGCTACCGTCGACCTGTTCGTGCCGGCTGTCGCGGAGGGTTGAGGCCAGCGCTCCGGTCCACCTGTTCGGCGCCTGCGCCCGTCAGCCCATCACGGTGCCCGAGGTCGATGCTGGGTCGCGGCGTCTCGAGAAGGCCTCCAGGTGGATGGTGCGTCCGGTCAACTCGCCCACGACACTGACAGGCGAGCGATCGTGGTCGCGACCCGCGTCGGCTGCGTCGATCAACGCTTTCATGAACTTGCCGGCGAGTGGGGCGTTCTTGAACTGATTGCCACTGGTGGCACACGCCATGAACCAACCGCGCAAGTTCGAGCCGTCGTAGATGGGCACCCAGTCGTCAGCGACGTCGTACAGCGCTGCCAGCCCGACCGGTTGCGACGGCACGCCGAACGATGGCACGCGTCGGGCCAGACGCAACATGGTGATCTCGAACTTCTCGACCGTCGGGTGGTCGTCGAAGTGATCGGGATCGTCGATCCACTCCAACGGGTCGCACTCTGCCTCGGTTCCACCCACCAGCAACGTGCCGCCCGGCTGCGGCCTGAAGTACTGACCGATGTCCAGGTCGACCACGATGGGTGCGCCACGCTCGAGCGCCAACGCGGCCGGACCGGGCACTGCGAACACCTCTTGGCGTAGCGATCGGTGTCCGATGCGCATGTCGGCGGTGACGCCTGCCAGCGCGTTGATGGCCGAGGAATGCGGGCCGGCCGCGTTGACCACCACCGGCGCATCGATCCTCGTGCCGTCGGCCATCTGCACACCCGTCACCCGCTCGGCGTCGCGGAGCACACCGACGACGCGCTGATGGAACCTGAACTGCGCACCGTGATGGCGCGCCGCGTGGGCGATGTTGTGGGCGGCCAACAACGGGTCGTCGATGTAGCCCGCATTGGGGTCGTACACGGCGTCGAGCTGTGCGATTGCGTCATCACCGAACGCCGGATTGTCGATGGTCTTGGGCGGAAAGTATGAACCGACATCCAGCGCCGGAAACCGCTGCCCAATCGCCGTGGCATCAAGTCGTTCGTAAGGAACACCCACTTCGTCCCACAACGCCGTGACCCTTGGCATGGTGCCGTCGGGTGCATCGAAGATGAGCATGCCGGTGCGGATGAACGACGCCATGCCATCGGGATCGGTGACGCCCAGATACCCCGCCCAGTCGCGCCAGTACAGCGCCGACTCCCATGCGGTCAGCACCGCATCGATGGTGGAGTAGCTGAATCGGATGAGTGCCGACGAGGCGCTGGTGGAACCGGCGCCGGGGCCTGGTCCCTGATCCACGCACACCACCGATCGCCCACCGCGAGCCAGTTCCAGGGCCACTGCTGCCCCAATGATGCCGGCGCCGATGACGACGACATCGGCCAGGGTGGGGGCCGATGCAGGACCGCCGGCGTCGGAATCGAGCTGCACGAGGCCGACGGTACACGGCAGCGCGGCGACCACGATGGCGACCCGGCGCAGCGACCAGGCGCACGCCCCGACAGAATGAATTCGTGAGCGACATCGAAGCATCGGTTCGTGCCGCCTTGGAACGAACCGGCACCACCTACGAACTTGTCCCGTGCGACCCGGCGCTGGCCGACACCGCTGCGTTCTGCGAGGCCTACGGCTACTCGCCCGACGAATCGGCCAACACCATCGTGGTAGCCGGAAAGAGCGATCCGCCGCGACTGGTCGCCTGCATCGTGCTGGCCACGACGCGGCTGGACGTCAATGGTGCCGTGCGGCGCCGGCTGGGCGTACGTAAGGCATCGTTCGCCTCGGCAGACGACACGATGGCTGCCACTGGCATGGCGATCGGCGGTGTCACGCCGTTCGCGTTGCCATCACAGATGGAGATCTGGGTGGACGCCGAGGTCATGCGCCGCGACCGGCTGATCCTGGGCGGCGGCAGCCGATCGATGAAAGTGCTCGCCCGCCCGGCCACTTTGGCTTCGCTGATCAATGTGACGGTGATCCACGATCTGGCGACGCCGTTCACACTCGCCCCACCCGGCCCACCCGCCTGACGAGTTCAGTTCACACGCCAGGTCCACACGCGCATGTCGGCCCCCACGTGGCCGTCCAGGATGAGTGGCGCCGGGTCGGTGCGTTCGACCAACGTCCAGACCCCTGCCGCTTCCAGCCGGGCCGCCTCGGGCCCGTAGCCGAGCGTCTGGACGGCATCATCGCGAAACGTCATCGAGACGTGACCGCCGGCCGCCACCGCTGTAGCGATTCCGGCGAACGCCTCTGGACCAACATGGCCGTGCGTGAAAACCCCGACTGACACTGCCGCGGCGAACCGGCCTGGCTGGAACGGCAGCGGCTGCAGCAGCGAGCCCTGAACGAGATCTGCGTACACCCCGGTGTCCGATGCTCGCGCCAGCATCGCCACCGACAGGTCGAAACCAACGATTCGCTGCACGCCCAGCCGATGCAGCGACACACCGACCAGACCGGTGCCGCACCCGGCATCGAGGATCTCGCCGTCGGGTTCGACGAAGGCAGCGCATCGTGCAGCGGCAGCCTGCGGAGCAGCCCAGGCCATACCGTCGAGGTCGGCGTCGTAGCTGGCGGCCCACTCGTCGTATCGCTGCCTCAACTCGTCGGGAGATGTCGCCGAGTAGATCCAATGCAGGCGCTCTTCGAGCCGGTCGCTATCGCGCTGATTGTTCGACCGACCCTCTGGCATCGTCCGATCATCGCGCAACCCGACCCCTCCAGGCTGCGCTGACCGGGGTGAGCTCGATCAGATCGGGCAGGGTGACATCGAGCAACTGGAGGTCGGCCGAGCACTCGGTCAGGCGATGAGCCAAGGCCGCCGGCACCACCACGGTGTCACCCTCGGTCAACTCGTAACTGGCTGCCGGTAGCCATGTGTCGTCACCGGCATGTTCGAACGTGACGCTGCCCGACAACACGAACAGGAAGACGAACTCGGCGTTGTGACTGACGAAGGCTGGGTCGGGCGTTGTGCCGCCGCCGATGGGGCGCGCCACTCGCACGCCGGCCAGACCATCGGTGGCGGCGCCGATGCCGATGTCGCGATGTTCGAATCCAGCCACTCGCCACGGGTGCCACGATGCAACGGAAGCGTTGTGGCGGACGAACCGTTGGCCCCCGAAGTTGCGGCTCGCAATCGAGCGACCCGTGGGTAGCGGCGTGTCGTGGTCGGCCAGCGTCTCGTGCTCTGCCGGACAGCCGAGCTCGATCACGTGCAGGTCGTCGCCGCTCTCGAGCACTCTGTGGCGGATTTCGGGCGGCTGCAGCACACAATCGCCGGCGTGCAACACGAATGGCTCGCCCTGATCTTCATACACCAGGCGCACCCAGCCCTTGTGGCAGTAGATCATCTGAAATCGCACCTTGTGGTAGTGCACGTAGTCGGGCACGGGGCCGCCACCGGGGATGCGAATGTGCGACCCGATGAACCGCCCACCCTGACGCCCAGGGATGATGTCGCGATACTGCATGCCGGCCCGCCCGACCCCCCACTGGGCATCGTCGGCCAACCTGGCGACGACGAGTGATTGCGCCACGGGTGGCATCGGCAACGGTGCATCGATGTCGATCAACTGCACGCGAGTACCGTTCGGCGCCACCATCACGTCGGCACCCTCGCCGAGCACCAGCGGATCGCTGCAGACCAGACGCAGCGTGCCGGCCGTTGTGTGGTCGCCATCGGGCGGTTGTAGGCGGATGCTGAGGCCGTGCCCGGACAGCATGGCCACCGACGGAGCGTCGGCAGGGAAGATCGCGTCGACTCGAAACCCAAGCTTGTTCGTGAAGAAGTTGATGGTGGGGTCAAACGGCACGCCGAGCAGCACGACCTGCGCAGCCTTCGCAGAGTTCGTCGACATCGGTTCGGTTGGCAGCGGCATACAGCCGAAACGGTAGCCTGACCCGTTTGTCTGACTCCCTTCGCCTCCCCACTGCCAGGCTGTTGCTGGGCATCGACACCGGTGGCACGTACACCGACGCCGTGGTGTACGACGAGCACAGTCGCACAGTGGTGTCGTCGGCGAAGTCGCCAACCACGCATCACGACCTGTCGATCGGCATCGGCCTGGCGATCACCGCCGCATTGGCAGGGGCCGACGCCGATCCATCAGTGATCGAGTTGGTGTCGCTGTCGACCACCCTGGCCACCAACGCCCTGGTGGAAGGAACCGGCCGCCCCGTGTGCGCAGTGATGATCGGCTTCGACGACGCGGTGGTCGAACGCGGCGGCCTGTCCGAAGCCCTGGGCGCTGATCCGGCAATCTTCCTTCGTGGCGGGCACGACTCACACGGTGCGCCCATTGATGCACTGGACCTGTCGTTGTTGCAGATTCGCCTTGGAGAGATCGCGCCGACGGTTGACGCTTTCGCAGTCACCGCCCAGTTCAGCGTGCGCAACAACGAGCACGAAGTTGCCGCGAGCGAACTGATCCGTCGGCTGACCGGCAAGCCCGTCAGCAGCAGCCACCACCTGTCGGCTCGCCTGAACGGGCCGAAGCGCGCAGTGACTGCCGTGCTGAACGCACGTCTGATCGCGATCATCGACGATCTTGTCGAGACCACGGAACGCACGTTGTTGCAGCAGGGCGTGTCGGCGCCGTTGATGGTCGTGCGCGGCGACGGCTCGTTGGTGTCGTCGGCATTCGTGCGTGAACGCCCGATCGAGACGATCCTTTCGGGCCCGGCCGCCAGCCTGGTGGGCGCGGCCCATCTGACCGGTGCCGACAATGCGATCATCGCCGACATCGGTGGCACCACCACCGACATCGCGGTGCTCCGTGACGGGGTGCCGACCATCAGCCAAGAGGGCGCCTCGGTGGGTGGACATCGCACGATGGTGTCAGCCGTCGACATGTTCACGCACGGCCTGGGTGGTGACAGTCACGTTCGGCACGACCCGCGCGCTGCGGGCGCCTCGTTGCTGATCGGCCCGCGACGTGTGCTGCCACTGAGCCAGTTGGCGACTCGCGAACCTGCATTCGTGCACGACACCTTGCAGCGTCAGCTGCGCAACCCGCCCAGCGAGTTGGATGGACTGATCGTGATCATCGAGGATCGCGATCGAGCGACGGCCCCGATGAGCTCCAACGAAGCCGACGTGATCGCGGCGATGGACGGGGGAATCGCCGCGGTCGATGCACTGGCTCATTCCATGACCACCCGCCGAGTCATCGACCGACTGGTGCGCCGACGTGTATTGACGCTGTCAGCCTTCACCCCGACCGACGCCAGTCACGTGATCGGCCTGCAGGACACTTTCGACGTGCCCGCTGCGCGAGCCGGCGCCCAGCTGCTGGCTCGCCAGCGCGACCGCCTGGGTCGCGCAATCGACACCGACGCCACCGCCATCTCGCGGATGACGATCGACCGGCTGGTGAGGCTGTCGGCCGAAGCCGTCCTGGCCGCCGCGTTCGCCAGTGACGGGCTGCCGGACGGCACCGTGAACAGCGCGATCGTGCAGGCGGCGATCGATAGGCGCTCGACCGCTACGGGTGCCGACACACCACCCGTCGTGACCATGCAGCTGGGCTTGGCCGTGCCGCTGATCGCACTGGGTGCATCGGCAGGCACGTACTACCCGCGCGTCGCGGCAGCGTTGGGAACCGGTGCGGCCGTGCCAGAACATGCCGGCGTGGCCAACGCGATCGGGGCGGTGGTCGGCCGGGTGCGCATCACCCACCAGTGCATCGTCAGCGCGCCTCAACAGGGTCAGTTCATCGTGCACGGTGGGCACACCCCAGCCCTGTTCGTGGAACACGATCAGGCGATTGCCTATGCGACCGACACGTTGCGACGGATGCTCGACGACGAGATGGCCGCTGCGGGCGCCACAGCGTTCGAGACGTCGTCTTCCTGGACAGAGCAGACCGCAGAGGTCGACGGCATCGCGATGTTCGTCGAGGGCACGCTGACGATGACCGGATCGGGGCGGCCCGATGTCGGTCCACGCTGACGCCTTACCCGCTGCAGGTCAGGGGCCGATTTTCTAGGATTTGTCAAGTAGTGGGCGTAGGGTGCCGAAAAGATCTACATGCTTCGCCGCCGTCTGAACGCTCGATCAGTGCCCAAGGTGCGCACGCGCCGGGTCACTCGATTGGCAGTCGCCGCTCTGCTCGGCAGCTCGACCCTCGGCCTGTTGGCCGTGCCCGCTGCACACGCCGCTCCTGCCCCCTCGCAGCGTGCGGCGGCCGAGTACATCGTCAAGAAGGACGACTACCTGTTTGCGATCGCCAAGAAGTTGGGCACGCCGTTGGCCGACCTGTTGGCCGCCAACTCGATGACCGTCACCAGTGCGATCAACCCGGGCGACCACCTGGTCGTACCAGCCAGCGCGACAAACCCCACGGCGTCCGACCCAACGGCCACGCCTGCGGCACCGGCTGTCGCCAGCGCCACCTACACGGTCCAGTCGGGCGACTACCTGTTCGGCATCGCCCGCGCGTTGGGCACATCGCTGACCAGCCTGCTGGTCGCCAACTCGATGACCGCCACCAGCGCCATCGACCCGGGCGACCAGCTGGTGGTGCCGGCCACTGCCACGAATCCCAACGCCACGCCCGCAGCAGCGCCGGCAGCAGCCACCTCGACATACACCGTGAAGGCCGGCGACTACTTGTTCGGCATCGCCCGCCTGTACAACATCAAGCTGGGCACGCTGTTGCAGCTGAACGATCTGAAGTCCACCAGCGTGGTGCTGCCTGGCGCCACGCTGAAGATTCCCGCCGGCGCAGTGGCCATCACCACGGCGCCCGGGCAGGCCGCATCGGCGGGCACACCCCCGCCGCCCACTGGGGCAACCAAGGCCGAGATCGTGGTTGCCTACGCCAAGGCGCAACTGGGCAAGCCGTACCGGTTCAACACGGCCGGCCCCGACACCTTCGACTGCTCGGGACTGTCTGCCGCGGCCTATGCGCAGGTCGGTCTGTGGTTGCCGCACCAGAGCGCGATGCAGTCCACTCGCGGCGTCGCTGTCGACTGGCGACGCGAGGACATCAAGGCCGGCGATCTGGTCTTCATGTACAGCAGTTCCCACCCCGGAGTCATCAGCCACCTCGGCATCGCCATCAATTCATGGCAGTGGATCCATGCGCCGCGATCGGGTGACGTCGTGCGCATCGGTCTGATCCCGTCGGACGACGTGGTCCAGGCCGTACGTCGCTATGTGACCGACTGAACGTCGACCCGTCATCCCGCCAACCGGGTCAGCGTCGCGTCCAGTTGTTCGATCACGAACAGAACGTCGTTGCGATCGATCACCAGTGGCGGCTTGATCTTCAACACGTTGTCGGCAGGACCGTCAGAGCTGATCAGCACGCCGCGCTCGCGCAGTTCGTTGACAACGTCGGCGGCCAGCGCAGTCGCCGGTCGTCGCGTGTCGCGATCTTCGACCAGGTCGATGCCCATGAACAGTCCGACACCCCGCACGTCGCCGATCGAGTCATGTCGCGCCTTCAGCCGGCGCAGGCCGTCGACGAACAACGCGCCCAACTGTTGGGCGTGCTGCATGAGGCCATCGTTTGCAATCACATCCATGACCGCCATGCCAACGGCGCACGACACTGGGTTGCCGCCGAAGGTGTTGAACCACTCCATTCCGTTGGCGAACGAGTTCGCAATCTCACGAGTCGTGACCACCGCCGCAAGCGGATGCCCGTTGCCCATCGGCTTGCCGAGTGTGACGATGTCGGGCACGACACTCTGCAGCTGGAACGCCCACATCGCCGACCCCACTCGCCCGAACCCCACCTGCACCTCGTCGGCGATGCACAACGCGCCTGCGGCACGCGCGTAGCCGTAGGCAGCGTGCAGATAACCGTCGGGGAACATCACCTGACCGCCGCACCCCGAGATCGATTCGGCGATGAACGCCGCTGCGCCTCCGTTGGCTCGTTCCGCATCATCCAACGCGCTGGCGACTGACGCGGCATACTGCCGGCCCGCGTCCGCAGCGTTGCGATGTGGGCCCCGATAGGTGTCGGGCAGGTCGGCAAGGTGAACGTGCGCCGACCGGCCCGTGCCACCGCGGCGGTTGAACTTGTACGCGCTGATTTCGATCAGCGCGTTGGTGTTGCCGTGGTAGCCCCAATCGACGGCCACCACATCGTGACGCCCAGTGTGGGTGCGCGCCAACCGCAGCGCCAGTTCGTTGGCCTCCGAGCCCGAGTTGACGAAGTAGACGACTTCGAGCGGTGCTGGAAAAGTACTTGCCAGCCGCTCGGCGTACTCGAGGATCGTCGGATGCAGATAGCGAGTGTTCGTGTTCAACGTTGCCGCCTGGCGAGTGAGCGCGGCGACCACGTGGGGATGCGCATGACCCACATGACACACGTTGTTGACGCAATCGATGTAGGCCCGGCCGCTGCGGTCGATGAGACGGGCGCCGCGACCGCGCACGATGGACAGTGGCCGTCGGTAGCTGATGCTGAGCGAGGCACCCAGATCGTTGCGCCGGCGGCCGATCAGTGAGTCGGCATCAGGCTGTACGTCGAACGTCTCGGGCGCGAGTCGCACCAGCAGATCGGCACTGGGCGAGATCGAGCGCCAGACGCGCATTCGGCTGGGTTCACCCGCTCCCTCGAAGTTGCCGTTGGGTCCGTCGGCCGGGTCGGCCATTAGGTCGGTGATCAACTGCAGGTGCACGTGCGGCGCCCATCCTCCGTTCACCGTGTGGTCGCCGATCCAGCCGACGACGTCACCCGCTTGCACGACGTGGCCCGGCACGATCTCGTCCAACGTGCGTCGGGCCAGATGGCCGTACAGGCACCAGAACGGTCCCGAGTCGCCGGCTTGGTGCTCGACGATCACGGTGGGGCCGTAGTCGCACGCAGCGTCGTTGTCGACCACCGTCAGCACCCGCCCAGGCAGCATTGCCCGCACCTCGGTGCCGGCATCGACGAACAGATCGAGGCCCAGATGGACCGATCGAGGTTCTGGCGCGTCGGACGCGAACTGGTCGCCGTCGTAGCACGATCGATCTTCGTCGTAGGCGCCGACTGCCACGCCGACGGAACGGGTATCGCCATCGTCCGACTGGGTCGACAACTGATCGTGCAGCCAGGCCTGGTACGCGATGGGCTCGGCGGCGTGCTGCGTACCGGGCGCCCCCGCGGCCAGGCTGATCATCACCCGTGGCGCCAGCGACAGATCGAACGGCAAGACCTGGACGGGTGAACACTGCGCAGAGTGCAACCACCGAACGATCGCGTCGTGGCGGGGAACCGGTTGCAGACCGGCCGCGTCACGGGCGACGAAGTGCAGGAACTGCGGTCGGAGTGCCATCAGCCGTTGGAGCAACCGCAACGCCGGCGCCTGCGAGACCAGCAGGTACTCGTTGCCGGCGAACGCCAAGTGCCGGTGCGACGAGATCGTCACGCTGCTGGCCAACCGGGCGATCACCAGATCGAAGACAACCTGCAACTCGTCGTCCAGCAACGCGAATCGATCGGTGTACGCAGCGATCACTCGATGCGCCGTCGCCACGACATCGACACAGTCCAACAGCGCGTACGTCAGCGCCACCGCCAACTCGTTGATCTGTCGAGCCACGACCATGTCGCCGAAGTCGATCAGTCCGCTGATGGCGCTGCCGTGGACCAACACGTTGTGATCGTTGGCATCCTGATGCACCACCGCCACGCGCAGGCGGGGCAGCATCGGCACCACGCTGTCGCGATGCCGATCGAGCGCTGCTTCGACCAGTGCTCGGTCGCCGGCATCGGCAATCGAGGCCGCCCACCGGCGCCGCCGCTGTGCAGCGTCGAGGTTCCACAGGAAGTCGGGTCGATGCGCGGCCGGATGCGCGAACCCGACCAGTGCAGCCGACAGGCGCCCGACGAACTGCCCCAGCTGGGGTTCGAACGACGACCGATCGGCGACCGGCACGGCAGCCAACGGCCGGCCTGGCAAGTGGGTCACACATCGAACAAGGTGGCCGTCGAGCACAGCAAGGTCGAGCCCACCGCGGGTGGGCACCACCCGTGGCACCGCCAAACCAGGGTCGATGCGCTCGATGTGACGCAGTGCTGCGTTCTGCAGATCGAGTGCTGCCACCTGCTCGGCACGATTGGCGATCTTCACCACGACGGTTCGTTGGTCACTGACGATGCGAACGTTCTGATCTCGCTCGGAAGCCAGCGGCTGGGGCCGACCGTCGATGCCGAACTCGGTCAGGACGAACTGCGCCACGACGCCCAGATCGAAATCGGGCGGTGCAGTCGAGAACAGGTCGCCCTCGCCAGGCTGCGCGGCGGTGAAAGTCATCGGGGCAACATCATCGAATCACCGGCCGGTGAACTCGGCCGGACGTCGTTCCAAGAAACTGGCAACGCCCTCGCGGTGGTCGTCGCTGGCGAAGCACGCCACCATGGCCGCAGTGTGGCGCTGCATGTGCTCGCCGACCGGGGCGGTCAGCCCCTCGTAGACCAGTTGCTTGACCAACCGCAGGCTGTGCGGCGAGACAGCGGCGATGGTCTGGGCCAACTCGTGGGCACGCGTCGCAAGGTCGTGTGCATCGACCAATTCGGAGACGTATCCGAGTTGCAGGGCGCGGTCGGCGTCGATCATCTCGCCCGTGTACAGCAGGCGCAGCGCCGGCTGCAACCCGATGATCCGCGGCAACAACCACGTGCCCGCGCCCGTGTCGGGGACCAGCCCGCGGTGGACGAAGTTCCACGCGAAGCGAGCGTTCGGGGTTGCCAGACGGATGTCGCACTGCGAGGTGAACTCGGCGCCCATCCCCACTGCTGGCCCGTCGATCGCGCAGATGGTGGGCTTCGAACATTCGGCGATCGGCCACCACGCATGGCGGTCCTGGGCGGTTCCACGGAGACCCCGCGACTCCCCGGGGATGGTGGCCAGATCGGCCAGGTCAGTGCCGGCACAGAAGGCGCCCGGTACGCCCGTGATGATCAGCACGACGGTCGACTCGTCGGCGTCGGCGTCGGCGACGGCGGCAATGAATTCGCCCAACATCGCGTACGTCATCGCATTGCGCTTCTGTGGCCGATCGATGGTGATCGTGCCCACCTTGCCGTCGGTCTGATAGCGGATGTGTTCGGCCATGGCGCCGACGGTACCAACCTCGGTGATGCAGCAGTCAGCCGGCAGGAGCGACCTCATATCGGATCGGCAATCGCTTCAGTCCACCGACGAACAACGTCTTCGACAGCGCCGGTTCGCCGGCCAGCTCAACAGCGCGCAGGCGGGGCACCAGTTCGGCGAACAGTGCCTTCAGTTCCATCCTGGCCAACATCGCGCCCAGGCAGAAGTGCACACCGAAACCGAACGCCAAGTGCTTGTTGGGGCTGCGCCCGATGTCGAAACGGAAGGGGTCGGTGAACACGTCCTCGTCCCGATTCGCCGAGGGGTACGACAGCAGCACCGACTCTCCGGCGGCAATCGTTCGGTCGCGTAGCCGATAGTCGTCGGTGGCCGTGCGCATGAAGTGCTTCACCGGTGTGACCCAACGGATCATCTCGTCGGCGGTGGTGGCAATGAGCGATGGATCGGCCTGCAGCCTGGCCAGCTGATCGGGGTTTTCGATGAGGGCTTGCATACCGCCGGCCATGGCCGAGGCAGTGGTGTCGTGGCCGGCGGTCGCAGTGATCACGTAGTACGAGATGGTCTGCATGAGCGTCAGCGCCTCGCCATCGATGGACGCGTTGGCCACCACCGATGCGAGATCCCCGGTTGGTTGTGCCCGCCGATCTTCGGTGAGCGCGGTGAAGTACACGAAGAAATCCTGGATCACCGCCATCAGATCTTCTGGCGTGCTGCCACGCTGCAGATCTTCGTCGGCCGCACCGAACAGTTGCTGGGTCAGTGCCAGCATGCGCGGGTAGTCGCTTTCGGGCAGACCAAGGATGGTCAGGATCACGTTCAACGGCATCGGCATGGCGATGTCGCGGGCGAAGTCGCAATGGTCGCCCAACTCCACCATTCGATCGACCGCGATGCGCGCCAGTTCGGCCAACCGCTGTTCCAACTTGGCCAGGCTCTTGGGTAGGAACCACTCGGCGGTCACCCCGCGCAACTGCTTGTGTTCGGTGCCGTCCACATGGATGAGCGTGCGCAACAGGTCGCCGTTCTGGAGCCGGCGCAAGTCGTCCTCGGCGGTGGCCAGCACCGGGCGAGGTTCGTTCAGGAACAGTGTGTGCTTGGTCTCGATCTCGAACACGTCGGCGTGCTTGGTGATCGCCCAGAACGGGTTGAAGCCCTCACCCTCCACCAGATGCACCGTGTCGTCACGGCACAACAATGCCGTGGCC
>JANNFQ010000532.1:0-8546 GCA_031380045.1 Acidimicrobiaceae bacterium | reverse complement strand
GCACATACGTCCAACTCGACGATCTGGATCACTTCGGCCCGATGACCCACCCCGATGTGATCGCCGCCCTGATCAGCAACTTCACCTCCTGATCGCCGAACCGGCGCGCACCCCCTTCGTAGACTGTTGTTCGTGACCTATCTCGTTCCCACCAGCCTGTCGCCCAGCCGGGTCGAGTCGTTCACGTCGTGTCCGATGGCGTTCCGGTTCGCCAGCATCGAGCGATTGCCCGAACCGCCCAGCCCGCACACCACGAAGGGCTCGCTGGTGCACAGGGTGCTCGAGTTGCTGTTCACCCACCCGGCGGCAGCGCGCACCGCCGATGCCATCCAACAGTCGTTCCAGCAGGCGGTGCACGAGTACGACAGCGATCCCGACTTCACCATGCTGGGCCTCGACGACGCCCAGCGACACGAGTTCGTCGACGATGCATGGGTGCTGGTCCAGGCGTACCTGCGCATGGAAGATCCCACGACCATCCACCCAATCGGTGTCGAGCTGCGGCTCGAGGCACAGGTGGGCGATCTCACGTTGCGCGGCATCATCGACCGGCTCGACCTGGATGCCGACGGTCAACTCATCGTCACCGACTACAAGACGGGTCGTGCGCCCGGCATCAAGTACGAGCAGTCTCGTTTGGGTGGGGTGCACTTCTACTCGTTCCTGTGCGAATCGGTGCTGGGTGTGCGCCCAACTGCGATCCGGCTGATGTACCTGCGCAGCGGCGAGATCATCACGGCCACACCGTCATCGCAATCCACTCGGTTCATCACCACCCGCACTTCCGCTGTGTGGAAGGCCGTCGAGCGTGCGTGCACCACCGACGACTTCCGGCCACGTTCTGGCCCGCTGTGCAACTCGTGTGCGTTCAAGACATGGTGCCCGGCATTCGGAGGCGACCCCAGCAAGGCAGCGGTCGAGGCGCCGCTGGCGTACGGCCGTCTTGCCCCCGTCTGATCGGTTGCTGATGAGCGACGAAGCCTCGCACTTCGGCGGGCGCATCGGCGCCTTCGACACCTGCGCCGACCGGTCGCTGGAACCCATCCGCCGCCGGCCAACGGCCGTGCGTGTCTTCCACTTCGCCAGCACGGTGGGCGACTTCAGCGCCGTGTGGCAGGTGATCGGCCTCACGTACGGGCTGGGCATCCGCCGCCGGCCCACCGAGGTCATCGTTTTTGCGCTGCTCATCGGCGCCGAAAGCCTGATCCTGAACCAGGGCATCAAGCGCCTCTTCAAGCGGAAGCGGCCAACCGTGTCGGGCGATCCACGCATGCGGGTACGCACCCCGCGCACCTCCAGTTTTCCCAGCGGCCATGCCTCGGCCGCCGCCTTCGCGGCCACGCTGCTCACAGTGTGGGCCAGCCCCGTCTGGGCACCGCTGTGGATCCTGATCGCCGTGGTGGTCGCCACCAGCCGTGCGGTCGTTCGCATCCACTTCGCCAGCGATGTGGTGGCCGGCCTCATCGCCGGCCTGGTCATGGCGCAGATCGCGCTGCTGTCGGGTGCCGCCGACACGTTGCGCCACTGAGCAGGGCCACTGTGCCGCCCCACCGTGCGGCGTCACCCTTCATCGGCCCGACGCACCGCCGTCGACCGACGACTAGCCTCGGCCGCCATGGCCGACCTGCCGAAATTCGACCGCAAGATGAGCGACGCAGAAGGCTTGATGTGGCGGCTCGAGAAGGACCCGCACCTGTCCAGCACCTTTGCCAGTGTCACTGTGCTCGATCGTCCGCCCGACGTCGATCGGTTGATGCGGCGCATGGAGCGGGCAACGCTGGCCGTTGAGCGGCTTCGCCAGCGAGTGCAACCGATGCCGGTCAACCTGACGGCACCGATGTGGGTCGACGACGCGAACTTCGACATCCGCTATCACGTTCGCCATCTGGCGTTGCCCAAGCCGGGGTCCATACGCCAGTTGTTGGATCTGGCCAGCCTGGTGGCATGCGACCCGTTCGAGCGCACTCGCCCCCTGTGGCAGTTCGTCGTGGTCGACGGTCTGCGCGGCGGCAAGTCGGCGCTCATCCAGAAGTTGCACCACACCATTGCCGACGGCGAAACCAGCGTGAAGCTGTCGCTGCAGTTCCTCGACTTCGATCGAGATGCTCCCGAGCCACGTCCAGTGGATCTGTCGCAGCTGGATCGCCCCGCGGACGAACCGGCGACGCACGGCAACCAAGATCTGTTGCGCGACCTGGTGGCCGGCAGCCTGCGGATGCCGCTTGGGTTGATCCGTCAGATCCGCGACCTGTTGGCCGATCCCACGGGCATCCCCGATGCCGGCAACGCAGCAGCCGACACCGTGCGCGGCGTCATGAGCCAGTTGGGCGACACCGAGAGGGCTCGTTCGCCGTTGTGGACCGAGCGATCGCTGCAGCGGCGCATGGAAGTGCTGCGCGCGCCGTTCGGCGAGACCAAGGCCGCAGCAAAGCGGCTGGGCGGCACGCTGAACACCGCCTTCCTGACGGCAGCCGCCGAGGCAGCAAGCCGCTATCACATCGAGTGCGGTCAGCCTGTCGACCAACTTCGGGCCAGCATGGCAATCAGCACGCGTACCGAGGCGTCGGGTTCGAATGCGTTCTCGCTGGCCCGCATGCTGGTGCCGACCTCCCAGATGTCGATCGCCGAGCGCTTCGAGGCAATCGTCAATGCCACCGGCGCGGCCCGCGCAGCGTCGTCAGGCGGATCGTTGGAAACACTGGCCGCCGTTGCCGCAACGCTGCCGACATCACTGGTCACCCGCCTGGCGCGTCAGCAGGCACAGACGGTCGACTTCGCCACGTCGAACGTGCGCGGGGCGCCGGTGCCCATGTACGTGGCAGGCGCACAACTGCTGGAGAACTATCCCGTGGGGCCGCTGGCAGGAGTTGCCTTCAACCTGACGTTGTTGTCGTACAACCACAGCCTGGACATGGGCGTCAACATCGATCGGGCCGCCGTCGCCGAACCCGAGTTGCTGCGCCGTTGCTTGGAGCGCGCCTTCAAGGACCTGCTGAAGGCCTGACGGCCAGCAACCAGGCGATCAGGGCAACGAAAGCGTCAGGCCTGCGCGACTGCAGGCAACGTGAGCAACGAGCGCACGTCGAGCAACACGTCGGTGACCTCGCCAGTCGTCACCAGTTCACGAGACATCATCTGACCGAGCGCGCGATCGATGATCGTGAGCGCTTCGTGGATGACGGCTTCGTTGGTGTCGGTCATCGGTGTCTCCTCTGGCTGATGCTGCACCGGAAAGAGCGGCGCATCCCCTTGACGTGACCGTAACCGTCCGGCACGACCGGATACAGGCATCGTACCGTGAAGACTGTGTTTCCTGATCTGTGACGCATACCATCACCCGCATGGATCTCACGAATCGCCACGTGGTCGTCACGGGCGCGGCCGCAGGCATCGGTCGTGCCCTTGCCGAACGGTTTCACCAGGCCGGGGCAAACGTGGTCGCCGCAGACCTCGACGAGGCGGGCGCGCGGCACACTGCCGACGCTCTGCTGGCCATTCGACCCGGCAGCGCGCTGGCCGTCGGCGCAGATGTAGGAACCGAGGCGGGCAACGTTGCCCTCATCCAGGCCGCCGACGACCAGTTCGGTCAGATCGACCTGTTCTTCGCCAATGCCGGCGTCGGATCGGGCGCGCTGCTGGACACCCCCGAGGATGTCTGGGAGAAAGCGTTCGCAGTCAACACACACTCGCATCGCTGGGCCGCCAAGCATCTGTTGCCAGGATGGCTGGCCCGCGGCGAGGGCTACTTCTGCTCGACTGCCTCGGCCGCAGGATTGTTGAGCCAGATCGGTTCGGCCCCGTACACCATGACGAAACATGCGGCCGTCGCCTTCGCCGAGTGGCTCAGCATCACCTACGGCGATGCGGGCGTGCGGGTCAGTTGCCTGTGCCCGCAGGGCGTCAACACCAACATGCTGAACGCCGGCGACACCCCGGGCGCCGGACCGTCCAGCAGCGTGGTGCGCGCCGCGGGTGTGGTGCTCGAACCCGCGCAGGTCGCCGAGGTGGTTCTCGACGCAATCACCGCCGAGCGGTTCCTGATCTTGCCGCACCCCGAGGTGCTGACCTACCTGCAACGCAAGACCGGCGACGTCGATCGCTGGCTGACCGGCATGCGCAAGCTCCAAGCCCGAATGTCTGCCTGAGCCTGGGATCGTCTTGGCCGACAAACCGCAGGCATTCGTGACTGATCCGGTGGTGCTGGAACGACTCGGCTTGCGCTGCGGCGAGCCGATCCGGTTCAAACGGAACGGGTCGGGCCGTTGGGTCGAGGGCCGCATCAGTGGTATCGCCGCCGACGGCAGCATTCAGTTGTTCGACCCCGATGGTGCCGCCCGCAACCTGCGCGCCAACGTGGTGGAAGTTCGCCGACCCGGCGCACGAGGACGCCTGCAATGGCGCATCGTCAGCGACGTGGCGACCACGTGGGAACAGCTCGAGCTGTGGTGATCGAGCTGTGGTGATCGAGCTGTGGTGATCGGGCCGTGGTGATCGGGCCGCGGTAGCGCACGTCTGGTAGCGGACGACCGCACACGGAACGGTACCGTCGGCCGCATGGCCGTTCGACTGGATCCTGCCGACGAGTACATGCACGAACTGGGCCCCGAACCCAACTTCAACGAGAGCATGTACATCAACTGCTTCGACCCAGAGCAACAGGTCGGCGGGTGGTTCCGGATGGGCAACCGCGCCAACGAGGGGTACGCCGAGATGACGGTGTGCTTGTACCTGCCGCCCCAGACCGACCAGACAGGCAAGGCCGGCCAGGCCGGGCGCACGGTGGCGTTCATGTACAAGCGGCCGACCATCACGAACAACGATGCCTTCGACGCCGGCGGCATGCAGTGGACCATCGTCAGTCCATTCGAAACGTTGCAGATCGCCTACACCGGAAAGGTCGTGCTGCTGGACGAGCCCGAGCAGATGGTGAATCCCAAACAAGCCTTCACCGACAACCCGTACGGCGAGTGCGAGGTACGGCTGACCTTCACCGGCCAGGGCCGGCCCAGCATGTTCGGCGGCGAACCCGACACCCCGCACGAGACGCCTGGCGAAGAGTTCGCGAAGGGTCACTACGAGCAATTGGTAGCGGCCACGGGCACTATTCGCGTCGGCGACCGAGAGTGGGAGATCAACGGTCACGGACTGCGTGATCATTCATGGGGCCCCCGCTTCTGGCAGTCGCCGTGGTACTACCGCTGGCTGACCGCCAACGTGGATCGCGACTTCGGGTTCATGGCCAGCCGAGTGGCCAAGAAAGACGGGCCGGGCACGCGTGGCGGCTTCGTCTGGGAGCAGGGCGAGATGCACTACTGCGACCAGGTCGAGCTCAGCACCGCCACCCGCGGCGACGAGGCCTACCACGACCGCATCGATGGCGTGCTGCGATCATCGCACAGCGGCCGCGAGTGGCGATTCACCGGTGAGGTCATGAACCTGATCCCACTGCGCAACCGCCGCCAGGACCCCGATGGCAACTGGCTGATGACTCGCATCAGCGAGGGCATGACCATGTGGACCGTGCATTCGGGCCCGTTCGAGGGGCGCGTGGGGTACGGCCTGAGCGAGTACCTGGATCAGATCATCGACGATGCACCAGTGGGTCTGGCCGAGTGAATCGGCTGGCCGGGTGATGCTGCCGGACGGTCACTCCAGCTTCGACTGAGCGACGAAGCGTTCAGCCAGATCGCGATCGCCGATGACCTCGACGACCGACACCGGCTGGCGACGCCACAGCGTCATCAAGATGTCGCTGGCGGTCCCGCGAATGGCGCAGTCGCCCTTGGCATGTTCGCGAGTGACCTGGACCTGGCCGTCGTTGCCTGTGCGCACCGTCCACTCGCCAGGAACATCGCCGCAGTGCAGGTGCACCGACCCGGCGACGGGCTTGACGCCGCCACCCCCGCCGTTCAGGAAGTGCTGCAGGAACTCGTCGATGCCGTCACCGGCCAGCGTGGCTTCGACGGGCATGGTGCGCTGTGCCGCCTGGTCGGCATCCCACCGGTGCACGGCCGTCTCGTGCGCCATGCGACGCACGACGAAGCCAGCCGTGTGATCGTCGGACCAGGTCCAGACGGGCGACGCAGGATCCACATCGGTCAGCACCTGCACCGTCTCGGTGAAGCCAGCCCCGTACCAGTCGACCAACTGGTCGTCGGCCGGCCGTTTGGGGTCGGCATAGCCATTGGGCGACTGCATGAGACCGCCGACGATGCTGCGCCAGAAGTGATGCACCTCGCCGAGGTGCCACACCAGGTCGGCCACGTTCCACCCCGGACAGGCGACGATCGGAGCGTTCAGACCGGCCGCCGTGCACGAGTCGGCGAAGGCCAGGCCGTCGCGTTCGAGGGCTGCCAACAGCGAGATTCGATCCATCACGCGACCCTACCGAAGCCCGACCCTACCGAAGCCGGTGTCGGCCCTGCGGCAGTACCGTCATCGGCCATGTCGCATCGATCCATTGCCGAGACCATCATCGGTTCTGTCGTCCAGGCCTCGAAGCCGGCCGTGTCGCCCGATGGCCAGTTGGTCGCCTTCGTCGTCACCCGCACCGACCTGGCCGAGAACACCTACCGGTCACAGATCTGGCTGACCTCGGGCGACGGTGCGAACACCCCACACCCGATCACGGCGGGAGACCACGACGCCAATCCGGCCTGGAGCCCCGACGGCAGCTCGCTGGCATTCACCTCGGCCCGCAGCGCGAAAGAGGGCGAGACCACGTTGCACGTCATGCCGATCGGTCGCGCCGGCCAGGTACGAACTGTGGCCACCATGGCCGATGGAATCGGCAGCCCCACCTTCAGCCCCGACGGCACCCACCTCGCATTCACCAGCCGCACCCGCGATGCGCGATATGAGGGCAAGGGCGAAAGCTGGCAGCCACCACGCAAGATCGATCGCTTCTTCGCCCGACTCGACGACGAGGGCTGGATCATCGATCGCCCCAAGCACATCTACGTCGTGCGCGCCGACGGATCAACACCGGCCCGCAACCTGACGCCCGGACCGTTTCAACACGACGGCATCGGCTGGACCCCCGATTCGGCCCGCATCGTCACGTCGGCCCAGCGCCACGATTCGTGGGACTACGACTTCGCCAAGGATCTGTACCTGATCGACCTCGACGGCAACATTCGCCTGCTGACCGCCAGCGCCGGCGACTACTCCCTGCCTGCTGTGTCGCCCGACGGCTCGATGGTTGCGTTCCTGGGGTACGACGACTCGATGACGTATCCGCAGAACGGCCACGTCGGGGTGCTCGCCCTCGAGGGCAGCGCCCACCGCTGGGTCAGCTCGGCGCTCGATCGCACGTTCCAGACCACGGCCGGTTCCTGCGCTCCGATCTGGACATCGGCAACGACGTTGCTGTGCACCGCCGAAGACCGCGGGCAGACGCATCTGTACCAGGTGCATGCCGACGGATCGGCGCCGGTTGCACTGACCAGTGGCGCGATCACCGTGAAGAACATCCACTGGGCCGGCGGTACCACTGCAGCCACGATCGGGTCCGTCGACGGCGTCTCGGACCTGTTCATCATCGACGACGGTGCGCTGCGTCGCATCACCGACTTTGCAGCTCGCTACGTGCGTGCGGCACACCCACAGACGTGGGAGCGAATTGCGGTGGCATCAACCGATGGCACGCTCGAGATCGATGCATGGGTCATGCGGCCCGTCGATTTCGACCCGGCCCAGCAGTATCCCGTCATCCTCAACGTGCACGGTGGTCCGCACACGCAGTACGGCGAGACCCTGTTCGACGAGGCTCAGTTCCAAGTGGCCGCCGGTTTCGTGGTCGTGATGTGCAATCCCCGTGGCGCTTCGGGGCGCGAGCAGTCGTTCGGTCAGTCGATCATGGGTCCCAAGCATCCGACGGTGCACGGCACCGGTTGGGGCAGCGTCGATGTCGATGACGTGCTGGCGGTGCTGGACCACGTGCTCGCGAACTACACGTTCTGCGATCCCGACCGAGTCGGCATGCAAGGCGGCAGCTACGGGGGCTTCATGGCCACCTGGCTTGCCGGCAAGCACGGCGACCGTTTCCGCGGCATCTGCAGCGAGCGCGCCGTCAACAACATGCTCAGTGAAGAGTGGTCCAGTGACATCGGCTCGGTCTTCCGCGTCGAGCACGGTCCGTCGCACATCGACGACCCGCAGGCATACACGTCGATCAGTCCGGTCCAGTGGGTGAACGACATGACCGTGCCCATGCTGTTGCTGCACAGCGAGAACGATCTGCGCTGCCCCATCGGCCAGGCCGAGGAACTGTTCATGGCGCTGCGCCTGCTGCGCCGCGACGTGACGTTCTACCGGTTCCCGGGCGAGGGCCACGAACTGTCGCGCAGCGGTTCGCCCGTGCACCGAGTGCAACGTGCCGAGATCATCTTGGATTGGTTCACCCAGAAGCTGGCCGCCCGATCCTGAGGTGCGTCAGCCTTCGGCGATCCATTCGTCGATCAGCTTGCGCGCGATGGAGATGCGCGGCGGGATGTTTGGTAGTGCATCGCGCCGGTACCACTGCGCGTCGACGATCTCGGTCGGAT
>JANNFQ010000057.1:0-8809 GCA_031380045.1 Acidimicrobiaceae bacterium | reverse complement strand
CAGCCTGCGCGCGCGGCTGGAAAGTGCCGAACAGAACATCTCTGTCGAGCGCGCCGAGAACGACCAACTGGCCGCCGAGCTGGCCCAGCTGGATGGGTGGGAGGTCGACGGTCCCAATCAGTTGCTGGGTGGCCGGCTGGGTGGATCAGCGGTCTTGCTGGTAGTGGCGGGCGATGTCGACAGCGATGTCGTCGCCGGCACGATTCGTTCGGTCAGGGCAAGCGCCGCGGTTCTGGCCGGCGAGTTGCGCTTGGATCAAGCCGTTTTCGACGGCGAGCAAGTCGATCGGCTGCACCAGGCGCTGGGCACCGATCCGAACGACACCCCCGAACCGGCGGTGGTGTTCGGCGAGCGGGTAGGACTGTTGGTCGCCTCGGTACGCGACCAGATCTTGGCCGATGAAACCGCCCACGCCGATCAGATCTTGAGTGCGGCATTCGGCGAGTTCGAAGACGCCGGGCTCGTGGACCTGTTGCAGCTGAACACGTCGGACATGATCGTCGATGAGGTCGATCTGCTCGTGCTGACCGACCGCAATCTGGTCAGCGATCCGGCGCCAGTGCTGTCTGGAGTGATCGCCGTGTCGGATCCCGACGTTGCGGGCATGACCACGCTGGTGGCCGAGGTCGGTCGCGTCCTGCAGGACAACGATTCGCCCGTGCCGTCGTTCGTGGGTTCCGTTCGCGAGAGCGGACGACTTCGTGACGAAGTTGCCACGGTCGACAACGCCGAGACCTTCCTGGGCTGGGCGGAAATGATCCTGGGGCTCGAAACGGCCAGGCGGGGCATCATCGAGCACTACGGCTTCCGCGACGGCGCCGATCGATCGCTGCCGCAATTCAGCCCGTGAGCCCACCACCGGACGCTCCGATCGTTTCGTCCGGCGCGGCGTTGGTGCAGCCCGGTCGTCTGGCGCGTGACGCCATCGTGGTGACGGCATGCACGTTTCTGTCGCGTCTGACGGGCTTCGCGCGCGTACTGGTGGCAGCAGCCGTCCTGAGCACCGGCTTGCTGGGCGACACCTATCACGCGGCCAACATCGTGCCGAACCTGTTGTTCGAACTGGTCGCGGGCGGCGTGTTGCAAGCGGTGCTGTTGCCCACCTTCGTGGCGGCCAGGCGCGAGGGTGGCGACGAGCAACTCGGTCGCACTGCAGGTGTGCTGCTGGCCGCGCTGACTGCTGGCCTGGCGGCGATCGTGCTGCTGGCCCTGATCGCCGCACCGTTCGTGGCCCGGGCGATGACATCGTTGGAGGACGATCCCACGGTGGCAGCAGACAAGTTGGCAGTGATGACGCCGATGCTGTTGGTGTTCATCCCGCAGGTGATCTTCTACGGCATCGGCATGGTCGCAACGGCAGCACTGGCGGCACGGCGCCGGTTTGCTGCTGCAGCGCTGGCGCCGGCAGTGAACAACGTCGTGGTCATCGCCTGCTACTTGCTGTATCGCGCCAGCCGTCACGGCCAGCCGGCATCGCTTGACCTGGACCCGTGGCAGTTCACACTGTTGGCCGGTGGTACCACACTGGCTGTGATCGTCTTCACCGCGGTTCCGGGCATGGTGCTGTCGGCGCAGGGTGTGCGCTGGCGGCCATCGTGGCAGCCGCGTCACCCGGCCATCGTGGCACTGCGCTCGTCGGTGGGGTGGGCCATGCTGTCGGTCGTGGGCACCTTGGTACCAACGGCCGCGGCGGTGGTGTTGGGCTACGGCGAAGAGGGTGGCGTCGCGGTGTTCACGTTGGCATTCGCATTCTTCGTGCTGCCGCATGCGCTGGTGGCAGTTCCGGTGGCGACCACGCTGGCACCTCGCGTCGCCGAGTCGTGGCAACGCGGCGAACGCGGACAGACCACGGCGCTCATCGACAAGGCCACCATCGTGGTGGTACCGGCACTGTGCTTCGCCGGCGCGGCCATGGTGGCGCTGGCGTGGCCGATCGCGCATGTGGTCAGGTCGCTCGGACAGGCCGGCAGCCAAGGAGCAGCACCCATCGCCCACAGCCTGGCCGTGTTCGGCCCCGGGCTGCTGGGGTACGGCATGGCGTTCGTCATGACTCGCGTGCTGTTCAGCGTGCACGACGTGCGCCGGGCCGCAGTCTTGGTGTCGTGCTCGGCACTCGTTGGCGTTGTGGCGATGATCGTGGCATCGCGTGCCATTGCCGGCACCGAACGTGCAGCCGCACTGGCGTTGGGATATGGCCTGGCGCAAGCAGTGTCGGCCGCGCTGCTGACGCTGCGAGTCCGGCAACTGACCGGTGTGCCGACCTGGGCATCGGTCATTCGTCTGACCGCCGGTTCGCTGGGTGCTGCCGGCCTGAGCGGGTTGTCGATGCTGGTGGTGCAGCATCAGTTCGGAACCGGCCGAGCGTCGTCGATCATGGCCATCGGGCTGGGCGCAACGGTGGGCATCGTCGTCTTCGCCGCAGCCGTGACGGTGTTGGCGGGAGTTCGTCCGTCGACACTGCTCAGCAGGACAGCAGCCGATGTCTGACGCCCGTCGCCCGATGCAGGTTGTGGCACTGGCCGTGGGCACCGTCCTGGTCGTGTGCATGTTGGTCGTCGGATTCATCAAGGGCTCGGGTCCTTCGTCGACGGCGTTGCCCCACACGCCGCGCGTGGTGCTGATCGCCATCCCTGGCTTGCGTTGGCAAGATCTCGACGCGATCCCTACCGAGCATCTGCAACCCTTGTTGGCAGCGACTGCGCTGCTGAGTGTTCGCTCGATCGGCCCGCAGACCTCGACCCTCGAGGGGTATCTCGCGCTGGGCGCAGGAAATCGCCTGGATGTCGATCGAACCGCCGAAGTCGTCGAAGATCTGGGCGACACCGATGCACTCTGCGTGCCACATCTGCTTGCCCGAGCCGTTCACCAGGCCGACGACGATTTGAACGGCGCCGTTCCCGGTGCGCTCGGACGAGTGCTGCGCAGCGCAGGGCGGTCGACAGCAGTGTTCGGCCCCACCGAGGGTGTGGCCGCGCTGATGGACGCCTCGGGGTGCGTCAACATACGTGGCGGTGCCGACACCCCGACGTTCGACGCCGATGTCACGCTGATCCAACTCGACGGTCTACAGATCGAAGCATCGGCGGCCGACCGCACCGCAACGTTGCGATCCGTCGATCGACAGTTGGGAGTCATGTCGTTGCCAGACGATGCCACGGTGATCGTGTTCGCACCCGCTGCCCCGGGTGACGAGGATGAGGTGGTGGTGGTCGGCGTCCGTGATGCACCCGACAGCGTGGCCTCGGTGCCTTCGTTGGTCAGCCCCTCGACCCGCCGTGCCGACTACGTGCAGCTGACCGACTTGGGGCCGACGGTCCTCGATGTACTGGGTCTGGATCAGGCCGACTCGATGAGCGGCACCGTGGTGTCGGCCACGCCCAGCGATCAGTCACGAATCGGCCCCCGGGTGACGGTGCTTGCCGATCGTGCCGAACGGGTCCAGTTCCGCGATCGTGCCGTCGGACCGGTCAGCGTGGTGCTGGTGGTCATGTCGGTGCTGTGCGGTGTGGCCGGACTGGCTCGTCGGGCCCGCATCGCGCGCATGTTGGCCCCGATCATCGCGGCCTACATCACGATCTCGTTCCTGATGGGGTTGGTTCCCTACCACCAGCTTCCGCTGGACTTCGTGGTGGTCGCCGTGCCGGCCCTGGCCGCATTCGTCGCTGCCGTGGTGGTCGGTTCGACGTCTCGGTGGGGGCCGTGGGCGCCGGTCAGCCTGCTGCTCGGTGCGCTGTGGCTGACCATGGTGGTCGATGTCGTCACCGGCGGTTCGCTGCAGATCAACACACCGTTGGGCTATTCGCCCACGGTTGCCGGACGATTCCAGGGGTTCGGCAACCTGTCGTTCGGGCTGGTCGGAGCCTCGGCGGTGGTGGTGGCGGTGGCGGCGTTGCAATGGCGGAACTTCCGCCTGCCCGTGCTGGGTTGGGCGTCGTGGGTCGGGGTCGTCACCACGATTGCGGTCGCCGCCCCGGCGTTCGGTTCCGACGTTGGTGGCACGCTGGCGATCGTGCCGGCGTTTGCTGGATTGCTGACGGTGATGGCAGGTCGTCGGCTGCGCCTGTGGCGCTCGGTGCTCGTGGGGCTGTCGACGATCGGTGTCGTCACGGCGCTGGCGTTCGTCGATCGATCTCGGGCGCCATCGTCACGGACGCACCTGGGCCGATTCCTGGACGAACTGATCGACGGCGACGGGTGGTTGATCATTCGCCGCAAGCTGCACGGCAACCTGTCGATCCTGACCTCCAGTTTCTGGTCGATCGTGCTGGTCGTCGTGGTCGCCGGCACTGTGGCCGGCGCGTGGCGTCGACGTGAGCGCTTGGTCGCCGTGCTCGATGGTCACCCGGTTGTTCGGCCCTTCCTGACAGGATTCGCCATCGTGGGGGTGCTGGGGTTCGCTCTGAACGACAGCGGCCTTGCTGTTCCGGCGGTCATGTGCAACGTGGCCGTTCCGTGGCTGGTGGTCACCATGTTGCCCGTCGTCAAGCGGGCCGGCCGATGATCGCCCTCGTGTTCCTGGGCGGCGGCGCACTGGTGTCAACGGCGTTGTGGGCCGGCCTGCAGACAGCGTTCCGGCGCTCGCAGGCCCTGCGGCGCCGCAACTACCGAGACCACGAGCTGCCGGTGGCCAGTGGTGTCGTGATCGTGCTTGCCGTCGTGCTAGTGCAGGTGACGTACTCGCTGATCGCGCGTACCGGTGGAACTTCGGTGGCCGAGCTGGCTCGTGGAGCGACCGTTGTGGGAGGTGCCACTGTTGGCTTCGGCTTCATCGGTTTGTTCGACGACTTGGCCGGCGGCGTCACCACCAAGGGTTTTCGCGGGCACCTCGGCGCACTGCTGCACGGCGAGATCACCACCGGCATGGTGAAGCTGGTGTTCGGTGTGGTGTTCGGCGGCCTGGCCGTCGGACAAGACCTGAGCGGCGCAGTCCGCGGTGGCCTGTTGATCGCGGCTACTGCGAACGTGGCCAACCTGTTCGACCGGGCACCCGGCCGGGTCATCAAGGTCTCGGCGCTTGGGGCAGTGGTGATCGCCGTGCTGGGCGCACCCGGCTGGCATCTCTCGGGACCGATGTTGGTGGTGGGTGCGGGTCTGGGATTGCTGCTGCCCGATCTGCGCGAGCGCTGCATGCTGGGCGATACGGGCGCGAACGTGCTGGGTGCGGCCATCGGATGGGGCCTGGTCATCGCCCTGGCGGGCACAGGGGAGTGGGTCGCGTTGGGAGTGATGGTCGCGCTGAACGTCGCCAGCGAATTCGTCAGCTTCAGCCGGGTCATCGACGCGGTCGCGCCGCTGCGTTGGATCGATCGATGGGGCGCGCTGGCCGAGCGGCGCCAGTTTCATGCGACCATCCGCGCAGTATCCGGGGGACGCTCGATATGATGTGCTCCCGTTGTCAGTTCGCCTGAGACGGAGGTTGGTTCGATGCCGAAGCACATTTTTGTGACAGGAGGCGTTGCCAGCTCCCTTGGAAAAGGTCTCACCGGCTCGTCACTTGGTCGATTGCTCAAGTTGCGTGGGCTGCGTGTCACCATGCAGAAGCTCGATCCGTACATCAACGTCGACCCCGGCACGATGAACCCGTTCGAGCACGGCGAAGTGTTCGTGACCGACGATGGCGGCGAGACCGACCTCGATCTCGGTCACTACGAACGCTTCATCGACGAGAACCTCAGCCGCAACTCCAATGCCACCACCGGAAGCATCTACCAGGCCGTGCTGGCCGCCGAACGCCGTGGCGACTACCTGGGCAAGACGGTGCAGGTCATTCCGCACATCACCGACGAGATCAAGCGGCGCATCCGTCGCCTGGCCACCGACGATGTCGATGTGGTGATCACCGAGGTCGGCGGCACGGTGGGTGACATCGAGATCCTTCCGTTCTTGGAGGCGATTCGGCAGTTCCGCAAGGAAGCCGGTCGAGACAACGTGTGCTACATCCACGTGACGCTGGTTCCGTACATCGGGCCCAGCGGCGAGCAGAAGACCAAGCCCACGCAGCACTCGGTCACCGAGTTGCGCAGCCGCGGCATCCAGCCCGACATCATCGTGTGCCGCAGCGAAGAGCCCCTCAGCGACAACCTGAAGCGCAAGATCAGCAACCTGTGCGACGTGGACGAGCGCGCGGTCATCAATGCTGCCGACGCTCGCAACATCTACGAACTGCCGCTGATCTTGCACGACGAGGGATTGGACGATGTGGTGTGCGACGTGTTGCGGCTGGACGCCCCAGTGGACCTGCGCCCGTGGGAGCAGTTGGTGGCCATGGTCGAGCAGGCCGACCGGCCGGTGCGCATCGGTCTGATCGGCAAGTACGTCGATCTGCAGGACGCCTACCTGTCGGTGGTGGAAAGCCTGAAGCACGCCGGCTTCCATCACGGCGCCAAGGTCGAGATCGACTGGATCCAGGCCGAAGAGGTCGAAGGCTTGCTGGCCGCGGGCCGGCTGGCGCACCTTGACGGCATGGTGATCCCTGGCGGGTTCGGCCCACGCGGCATCGAGGGCAAGATCGCCGCTGCCGGCTATGCCCGTGAAGAACTGGTGCCATGCTTGGGCATCTGCCTGGGCATGCAGGTCATGACCATCGAGTTCGCCCGCAACGTGTTGGGGCTGACCGATGCGAACTCGACCGAGTTCGATCCCACCAGCGAGCATCCCGTCATCGACCTCATGCTGCAGCAGCGCGACATCAGCGACAAGGGCGGCACCATGCGCCTGGGCGCCTACTACGCGGTGCTCACCCCGAACTCGAAGATTGCCGCGGCATACGGCGAGCCCGTGGTCAGCGAGCGGCATCGCCACCGTTTCGAGTTCAACAGCAACTACAAGGCCCGGTTCGAGAAGCATGGGTTCTTGTGCAGCGGCACGTCACCCGACAAGCGATTGGTCGAGTTCATCGAACTGACCGACCACCCCTACTGGGTCGGCACGCAGGCACACCCCGAGTTCAAGAGCCGTCCCGATCGTCCGCATCCGCTGTTCCGAGAGCTCATCGCTGCTGCACTGCAGTTCCGCGCAGCGCGCGACATGGACGCGTCGCTCGCTGCCGAACAGCGGCTGGCCGCCACGGTTCGGGCCGCCAGCGCGCCCGCCGCGGCGTTGGCTCAGCCGGCTGCATCCACCGTTGCCTGACGACCGCACGAGCCAAACCGGCGGTTTCCGCCACATCGGCGATCGATTGGTGCATCAAGGTTTCATCTGGCATGTGGCCGTCGCCCGATTCGAGGACCCCGATGGCAACGTGTTCCAGCGCGACGTGGTGCGCTCGCCCGGAGCGGTTGCCGCAGTACCGCTGTTGTTCGACGCCGAGGGCAATGCGTCGGTGGTCATGGTGCGCCAGTACCGCCCGCCCTTCGACGCAACGGTGCTCGAGATCCCCGCCGGCATGCGCGACATCCCTGGCGAGCCCACCGAGGTCACTGCGACGCGCGAATTGGAAGAGGAAGTCGGTCTGCGTGCCGGGTCGATGCAGCACCTGCTGGACTTCTACCCGTCGGCCGGCATGACCGACTCGGTGCTGTACCTGTACCTGGCCACCGACCTCACGCCGGTCGAGCGCCGTACCCACGGACCAGAGGAAGCGCACTCCGAGGTCGTGCACCTGCCGCTCTCGCAGGCCATCGACATGGTGTTGTCCGGGCAGATCACCGACGGCAAATCCATCGTCGGGCTGTTGCTGGTCGAGCGTCAACTGCGCACTCTTGACCAACGCCGGCCGGATCAGGGCATCTGAGGCCATCGATGGTCACGCCCGAACTCGACGCCGATCTGCTGCCACTCGAGGTCGAAGAGTTCCTGTCGTGGATGCTCACCGAACGCGGGCGGTCGCGCAACACCCTCGATGCCTACCGCCGCGACCTCACTGCCTACTGCGTGTTCCTGCGCGACGCGTCGATCGGCCTGCATACGGTCGCCAGGGGCGACATCGAGGCGTATCTGGGGCAGCGCCGCGGTCAGGCCGCTGCGGCCAGCGTGGCGCGCCAACTGGCTGCGATCCGGATGCTGCACCGATTCTTGGTCGAAGAGGGTGGCCGCACCGACGACCCCACCGCCGATCTGGATGGCATCCGCGTTCCCGCCGGTCTACCCAAGCCGCTCAGCGAGGCAGAGGTGACATCGCTGTTGGATGCGGTGGTGGGCAACGATCCGGTGGCTCGACGAGATCGCGCACTGTTGGAATTCCTGTATGCCACGGGCGCGCGCATCGGTGAGGTCTGCGGATTGTCGCTGGGCGATGTCGATGTGGTCAACCGAACCGCACGGCTCTACGGCAAGGGTTCGAAAGAGCGGCTGGTGCCCGTCGGCAGGTTGGCGGTCGAGGCGATGAATGAATGGCTGGGCGACAGCGGCCGCCGACACCTGGAACCAGATCGGTGGAAGCGCCGCGGCGACAGCGAGGCCGTGTTCCTGAACCAGCACGGATCCCGGCTGTCGCGGCAGTCGGCATGGGCGGTGGTGAAGCACTATGGCCGGCTGGCGGGGGTGAAGCCCGAGCACCTGTCGCCGCACGTGCTGCGGCACTCGTGCGCCACCCACCTGCTCGACCACGGTGCCGATCTGCGGGTGGTGCAAGAGCTGCTGGGGCACGCATCGGTCTCGACCACGCAGGTGTACACCAAGGTCAGCCAAGAGCGTCTGCTGCAGGTCTATCGCCAAGCGCATCCACGGGCGAAGGGGCGCCGATGAGCTCCATCGTGCATCTGGCCAAGCGCTTCCTCGGATCGCTGTCGCGCCGCCCGCCCTCCGCTGCCGACGAGCAGTGGGCCAAAGGCTGGATGACTCCGTGGGAGATCGCCCTGTGGCGACGAAT
>JANNFQ010000049.1:0-4598 GCA_031380045.1 Acidimicrobiaceae bacterium | reverse complement strand
CCAGCAGAACCGCCTCGACAGCGCGCGCATCGCCGCCGAGCGTTCGGTGGGTCGGGCCAAGAGTGGGGTGTGCGCCAGCGATGCCTTCTTCCCATTCCGAGATGGGTTGGATGCGGCGGCAGCCGCGGGCATTCGAGCCATCATCCAACCGGGCGGCAGCGTGCGCGACGCCGATGTCATCGCCGCCTCCGACGAGCACGGCATCGCTATGGTCTTCACTGGCGAACGTCACTTCCGCCACTGATCAGAGCGTTGGTGGCGGCAAGGCGCCCGCGCCGGCCGGTGTGATCGGCGGCGGCTGATCCTTGCCCCGCGACGCTCGAACTGCGCGGAAAACTGCTGGCCCGCCGATGAGCAATGCGCCGCTGATCACCAACATGCCAGCCGTGGACGAGACCGAATCTGGCTTCATGGTGGTGAAGAAGAACGCGACGACACCGATGGTCGCCAGCAGAGCACCCCACCACGTGGTGGCCCGGCGGTCGCCGTGGCTGCCGATGAAGCACACGACCAAGCCGACAGCGAACACCAACAGCGCACCGCCGGCATTGTCGATGCCATCGGCGACCTGGGCCGCGCCAACGAACGCCGAGACCAACGCCGGCACCACCAGCCCGGTGCCGACGCCGTGATAGCCCGCTCGATCCAACCACCACACCAATCCCAGCAACGCAGCCGCGGCCAGCAGGAACACCACGCCCTGATTGCCGACCGTGTCGTTGAACGGCACACCACCCAGCACTCCATCGCTCGAAGAATCGGACGACGTGGCCGACCCGAGTGCGGAGACCAACAGCAACGTGCCAATGCCCAGCATCAACGGTCGACCGCGAAAGCCCGGCAACACCCACGCGGCCAAGAACAACAGACCGACGACCAGCGACGCCCATGCGGCGCCGATGTCGTCGTCTGCAATGGCGATGCCGAGCACGAACAGCCCCACGACGCCGGCACCCACTGCGGCCGATCGCAGATCGGGCTGGCCGTTCACGACGAATCGAATCCCCAGCGCCGCACCCAGGATGAGCACAGCTGCGCCGAAAGCACTTCCTCGCGATCCGCTGTCGCCGAAGATCGCGGCCGTGATGCCCAGCGCCACCAGCGCGCCGCCGCCGCCGGCCAACGCGATCGACAGGCGTGGGTTGGGGCGGTCGCGCGCTTCAGCGCCCAACGAGTCCAGGAACTGGCGAGGCTGCTGCTGTACTGCCGATGCAACGACGGGCTGCCCGGTCGATTCGACCGACGACTCGACCAGCGCCTCGGCCGGCGACGCGTTCGGTGACTGGCCCGGTGTGTGGGCCGCGCTGAAAACGGACGTGGGAGTGACGATGGGGATGACGGTGCTGGTGCCCATCGGATCGACCGACTGCCCGTTGCCGTTCGAGACGTGCTCGGTCCACGACGTTCCATCCCAGTAACGCTGTGCGAATCGACCGTACGGATCACTGAACCAACCGGCTGCCTGTGTCACGGGTCCCCCTTGGGTTTTGTACAGATTGGCAGTCGGAACAGCTTCGACCTGGCATGCTGAACGTCATGGCAAGGATCTCCGATCTCCTCGCCGCCGGTCCGACGTACTCGTTCGAGTTCTTTCCGCCGAAGAACGAGGCCGGGTGGCTCAGCCTCGGCCGCACGATCGCCGAACTCGAACCGCTGGCCCCCAGCTTCGTCAGCGTCACCTATGGCGCAGGTGGCAGCACGCGTACCAAGACCGCCGATCTGGTGTCGTGGGTGCGTCGCCAGACGTCCATCTCGCCCATGGCACATCTGACGTGTCAGGGCCACACTCGCCGCGACATCGCCGACATCCTGATCGACTACCGCGCCGAGGGCGTCGAGAACATCCTGGCACTCGGTGGCGATCCACCGTCCGACGACGATGCACCGCTGGGCAGCGAGTACCGGCATGCCAGTGAACTGGTCGACGATGTCGCCGCGCACGGCAGCTTCTCGATCGGTGTGGCCGCACATCCCGAGTTGCATCCGCGCTCGCCCGACCGCCAGTCCGACCGCCAGCATCTGGCCGGCAAGTTGCGTCGTGCCGATTTCGCGATCACGCAGTTCTTCTTCGAGCCCGATCACTACCTGTCGTTGGTGGACGACATGCACGATCTGGGTGTCGACAAGCCCATCGTGCCCGGCATCATGCCGGTCACCAATCTGGCCAGCATCAGCCGCATGGCGCACATGTCGGGGGCCGAAGTGCCGGCGTGGTTGATCGAGCGAGTCGGCAAGGCGCGTGACGATGCCGACGAAGCGGCACGCATCGGCATCGAGATCGCCACCGAGTTGTGCGCGCAGTTGCTCGAGGCCGGCGCACCCGGCCTGCACTTCTACACGTTGAACCGCAGCGGTGCGACACGCCAGATCTACACCGACCTGGGCCTGATTCCGCCGTCGTGACCACTGTCGGCAGCTGTGCCGCCAGTTTTCGTCACATAACTGAGATACTTGGCGCTCGATGACCGACTGGTCCCCACCACGCACGCCCAAGGGGCAGATCAGCCGAGTCCCGCACTTGCCAGGGCTCGATGGTCTGCGCGCGGTAGCGGTGGTCTCGGTCATGGTGTACCACGCCAACAAGACGTGGCTGCACGGTGGTTTCCTGGGCGTCGAAGTGTTCTTCGTGATCTCGGGGTACCTGATCACGCTGCTGCTCATCGCCGAGCACGAGCGCAGCGGGCGCGTCGATCTGCGTCAGTTCTGGCTGCGGCGCTTCCGTCGGTTGCTGCCCGCGCTGTTCGTCATGCTGGCCCTCTTGGTGGTGTATCTGGCCATCGGTTTCCGCACTGCGCAGGGCCGCACCCGGGGCGACATCGTGGGCGGTGTCGCGTACGTCAGCAACTGGTATCAGATCTGGGTGGGCGCCGGCTACACCGCCGTCGAGGCCTTCGCGCCGCTACGGCACCTGTGGTCGCTGGCAGTGGAAGAGCAGTTCTACTTGCTGTGGCCGCTGATCATGGTGGTCATCCTGCGGCGCGGCGCAGCCAACCTGCCCCGTGTGGCGCTGTGGTTGTTCGGGGTCAGCGTCATGATCACCGTCATCGTCGCCGCGCTGTACGTGCCCGGCGACATCAACTCGGCCTGCACGCCCACCGACATGCGCGGCTACTGGTCCATCGCCGGCCGATGCGTCAGCATCAACGATGCGTTGTACCTGGGCACGCTCAGCCGCGCCGGTGGGCTGATGTTGGGCGCTGCGTTCGCCATGGTGTGGCGACCCGTTGCGCTGATGCGCGGGCCCATGCAGAACAAGGGTCGACAGCTCGACGCTCTGGCGTTGGTGGGTCTGGCCGGTCTGGGTTTCCTGTTCTGGAAGTTGCATCTGGCCGATCCGGCGCTGAACATCCTGACCGGCTCGCGCTTCGATCCGTGGCTGTTCCGCGGCGGCCTGTTGGCGACCGGGGTTGCCACGTTGTGCATCATCGCTGCGGTCACGCACCAGCGATCCATGGCCGGCTTCCTACTGGGCAACCCACTGTTCAACTGGGTCGGCACGCGCAGCTACGGGTTGTACCTGTACCACTGGCCGATTTATCAGATCATCCGCAAAGAGGCCGGCCTGTCGCTGTCGGTCACCCAGTTCGTGGTGGCCATGTTGATCACCGTGCCGCTGACCGAAGCCAGCTACCGGTTCGTCGAGATGCCCATCCGCCGTGGGGCGATCGGCGATTGGCTGCGTCGCGAACGTCGCCGTCCGTCCAGCGCCACGCTGGCTCGGCGTCGACGTCTGTCGGCGCTGGGTGTCGGGTTCATCGTGCTGCTGGGTTGGGCGGGTGTCAGCATCGCCATGGCGCCCAACCGTTGCGTCGGCACCATCGAGTGTTCCTTGGTCGACGACTCGGCCGACGGATTGCCCGATTCGGCCGCAACGGCCGACGAGACCACGACTTCTACGGTCGCGTCCGTGCCCGGCGAGACCCAGCCCAGTGTGGTGGGCCAGACCACCAGCACCACGACGTCCACCACCGTGGCCCCCACGACCACCGTTCCGGTGGCCGAGCGCCCGCCGATCGCGGTGGGCGAGTCGGTCATGCTGGGCGCCGTGCCGCAACTCGAGGCCGGTGGCTTCACGGTGTACGCCGAGAAGAGCCGTCAGGCCGACGACATCGCAGAGGTAGTCGGACAGCTGCGCGCCGCAGGACGGATCGGCGGCACCATCGTCATCCAGTGCGGCACCAACGGGCCCGTCACGACTGCCCAGTACGACGCGATCATGCAGTTCCTGCCAGCGGCCGAAGTGCCCAAGGTGGTGTTCCTCACCGTCAAGGCGCCGAAGGACTACATCGAGCCGAACAACGTCGAGATCTGGGCGTTGCCGGGTCGATATCCCAACGTGACCGTGCTCGATTGGGCAGGTCTCGCGAACCAGATCGCTGGTGAGCTCAGCGGATCGGATGGCGGCGTGCACCTGCGTACCGAGAAAGCCAAGCAGTTCTACGCCAACTACATCTTCAGCGCCATCGGCCACAACGAACTGGTCAAGCCGCTCGAGTGATGCGCCCTTGTCCGGGCCGTCGTGGGGTTGGTCGGCCGAGGGCGTTCGGGCCTACGCTCGGTGACATGACTTCACCTGTACGTGTCGCCGTCACCGGTGC
>JANNFQ010000048.1:0-8291 GCA_031380045.1 Acidimicrobiaceae bacterium | reverse complement strand
CAAGCCCTCCAGCCGCTGCACCCTTTCCCAGGAGCCGCAGAACTGCAGACCGCGTCGCTTCAGGTTTCGTCGCATCTCCTCGACGAACCACGACCACCGCTGCGGCGCGGTCGCATTCCAAGCTGCCATCGGCAGCCGCTCGACCTTGCATCCCAGTTCGCCGGAGCATTCTCCGTCGGTGTGTCCGCAGGCCTGGTCCCAGATCAGTCCGTGTTCGACACCGGGAGCGGTGAGGGTCACGAAGAAGAAGCCTTCAGGTCGGTCGGTGGTGAAACCTGAGCGCATTACCCGCGCAACCATGCGGCGATGACGACGTCCGCAGCCTTCGCATTTCTCCTCCCTTGTTGCACGGCAGCGGACTCGGATAGCTGAGTCGCAGAACACGCATTCCAGTCGTAGGGGGGCGCAGCAGTCTCCTAGCGGAACCCGGGAGATCCCTTTGAACTCCCGCTGATGCTGGCACCACTGGCGGTCGAGCGGGCCAGGTTGAGGGAGGCCTGGTCGGTGGCGAGGTTGCTTTGTAGGCCCGGCCGACGGTACGTCGGCAGGGCCAATTCCATTGTCGTCGCAGGCTCCCCGGCCCCTCAAGGGTCGCTCGCTGGGCGCTCGCTCAGCTGCGCTGTCCCTTGACCGGCCTAGTTCGAGTTCACCCTGTACGGGCGCGTGAAAGGTGGGCTGCGATGTCGCTCGCCCTGGATTGTGCGGGAGCATGGCGCGTCACGCGTCAGCCTTTGGACAGTCGACCTTCGAGTGGCCGTTGACCCCGCACTTGTGGCACGTCCGCTCGGGACAGTTCCGGGCTCGATGACCGGAGTTACCGCACTCGCTGCAGATGCTCTTGAGACGCCGGATCTCTGCCGGATCATGCGGTATTGGACCTGCCGCCTCCTGGAATTCGCGGGCGCCGTCTCGAATGGCGTGAAAGGAGTTCGTTCGATAGATCTGCCGGCCGTCCTCCTCGACGAGCTCGGCGCGCGTCTCCAGGGCGTGCTTTAGCGCTTCGGTGGCCCGGCCGACGCGTGCTGCGCGGAACTTGCTACGGCGGCTCATGTCCGACCTCGTTTGCCGTTCCAGGCAAGGTCTTGCCGTTCTGCCCGAGTCGGGCGTGGGAGCCCGACGTCCTCGGCCACGGTCAGACCGTAATCCTTCGCTACACGCTTCGCGACGGCGGCGGCGCCGAAGGCGGTGCCGCCACGAAAGGCGTGGTTTCCTAGTTGGTGGATGAGTTCTCTGTAGAACCCGTTGACGTCGACGGAACCGACCATTGCCGGAACCTCCTGAACACGAAACCCGGGGGAGATCGACGCGCTCTGAGTGTCGTGTTCAGGTCGAGCGCCCCGTTCGTCGCTCGTCCTCTCACCTCCGGATTCTGATCCCGAGGCGGCCCCACTGCCGGGCAATGGCAAATCGTGTATGCGTGTCAGCAACAACGGTAGCAGCGCGTCCGCCAGCGATTGGAGCGTCTGATCGTCAAGATCTCGTAAAGCCTCGCCGTTACGTAACGGTGACGGCCCGGCCGATGAAACCCCGTCCTGATCAGGGGAGAGGCCTTCGTGTCGCACCGTGCGACACCCATCATCCTCTGTTTGACATAACGATGATTATCGGCGTTACCTCTCGACCGCAGGTCACGGGGAAGGGGCAATTCTGCGGGCGGCCAACGGCTCCGCTGCCTCGAGCAGCCAGCGCAACGCATCCTGTAGTTCGGCGGTCGACAACCTCGAGCCAGCGAGGTCGCGCTGCGTGTCTGCTACAGCACATGACAGCACGAACAGATCGTCGTGCAGCGTGTCCAGCTCGGCACGGGCCATGACGAGCTCACCGTCGCTCAGGGCCAACTCGCGGGCACGCTGGCGCGACACCCAATCCCATTGACGACATCCCTGCGAACAGAACGCTCGCGGCCGGCCCGGACCCTGCCGAGCAGGCAGCGCCACCCGACACCATCGACAGCGAGCAACAAATGGCTCTGCTGCCCGCCCCTGTGACCCATCGGCCGATTTCGTCATGACGAAATGGTAGCCATCGGCCGGCCCCAGCAACGTGGATTGCTATTGGCCTTCCGGGTTTGTCGGCGGCGGCACCGTCACGTCAGGAACCCCCGGGTCAGCACCCGTCAGGTCAGCCACCTCTTCCGCAATCAAGCGCACGACGAGGTCATCCAAGGCGAGCTCCTCGTAGTCGGTGGACTCGATGTCGGACGACTCGCCCGTCGCTGTTCCAGCGGCGCCGTAGGACAGGAACACGAAGCGCGCCCCAGTGGCCATGGCCAATTCGCGGAACACGGCTTCGGCTTGGTCGTCGGACTCCGACGAGGCGATCGGAAACACCTTGATGCCGCGTGCGACGGCGTCGATCACCGCTGCCGGGTACGGCGTGGGCACTTGCCGGTCGAGACGAGGCGGCGCATCGCCGACCAGGAACACGAGTTGCAGCGTGTCGGCCGGGTCACGCCACGACGGCGCCGTCAACGCTTCGGCCAGACCTTCCTCGACCGCCTCCGGGTAGTCCCCTCCCCCATCGGCGACCACGTCCTGCAACGCTTCGCGGAATGCAAGGACGTCACTCGTGAAATCGAAGGTCGACGTGACGAACACATCGCCTTCGTCGCGGTACAGCGTCATCGCGAAGCGAACATCGGGCTGCACCTCGAACGCCGCGACGCGCGCTGCGACCGAGTCGATCGTGGTCTTCAATCGGTCGATCTCGTCGCCCATCGATCCGGTTGCATCCAACAGGAACATCACGTCCAGCGCGACGGGTCCCTCATCGGCAGCAGAGTCGACGATCAATGAAACCGTCCCATTCGGCTGGCCTGTTGCGGTCACTCCCCCGACCGCGAAGTCGAACGAGGCCGTGTCAGCCGCACCGCACAGCGCAGGCAGGAATCGTGCCGTGCCGTCAGCCGTAGTTCGAATGGTCGCGACCTCTTGACCCGCGGCACTGACCGACACTGCGATGCCGGCAACCGACGTGCCCGCGGCGTTCGTCACGTCGACGACGATCCGGCCGGTCGGATCGAAGTCGCGAGTGGCGATGCCCAATCCGTCGATGCGATCGAGGTACTCGAGGAACGCCACGAAGCCGGCGTTGTCGTCCACACTGCCCGCACGCAACTCAGTTCGCTGGCTCTCGGTCCCGCCCGATGCTGTGGATTTGGCGGCTGTGGTCTCGGCGGGCGCCGCAGAGTCGTACCCGGCGTCGTCCGCTGCGGCCATCTCGGGCACGCCCTCCGCGTCGGAGCGACTCGACCAGTCGGGCTCGCCGCCCAGCCAACCACGATCACCTGCGATCGTCGTCGTCGGTTCCGTTGACGTCGGCCCATCGGTCGTGTCGGTCGCATCGGTGGTGTCTGGCACGACCGAGCCGGGCACCGAGTCGCCACCGGCTGTGTTGGGTCCGGCCGAGCAACCGGCGAGCAACACGATGACGACGCCGGCGCACAGTGCCGACCGGGAACGAGCGAAGTGGGCCATGCTGCGTTTGACTCGCCTCGACCACGACTGGTTCCCGCTGTTCGAAGAAAGTCCGATTGCTATGAGGTCACACCGTGATCAAGCTCACACCGCGACGATGGCTGCCGCGGTCAGCAATCGACCGGCGAGTTCGGCGTCGCCTTCGATCACCGCATCGAGCTCGTCGATGGTCAACCGACGGGCAGCCACACGGCAGTAGTCGATCGCGTCGGCCACCACAGTGACGAGTTCGTCGCCCCCCGCGCCGAGCTGCAGATCCCACACGCCTCCGCCCGAACCGGTCAGCACGATGCGCGCCCTGCCGTTCGGCACCTGATCGGTGACCACGTGGATGGCCAGTGGCAGGCTGCGCACCGAGGTATCGGACATGGCGCGCACATCGGCACCCGCCGGCCCGGCAACGGGTTCGCCGATCGCGCGACGCACATCGTCGGCGTGCGTCCACAGCTCGAACGACCTGGCGATCAGTAGCGACCGAACAGCGAACGGCCACTGATGGAAGACCAAGCCGTGCTCGAGGTCGAGCGCATCGAGGTGCGGGTCGATGCGCGCAACGACCTCGCGCCACGTTGCAACCGTCGCCCCTGGCGAACGGGTGAGCTCGTCCTGGATCTGGCGGTGACCGAACTGAAGGTGATCCGTTTCGAACTCATCGGCCGGGCCGTCGGTCAGGCCCAGCGAGCGCTCCATGTACTGCTCGATCTGCAACAGGTGCGCAACAAGTCCGTGCAACGACCACGAGTACGGGTGGGTCTGCAGGTGCCACTGATGACCAGCGATGCGATCGACGACCTCGCTGAAAACCGCGAGTTGATGCCGGTACGCCTGCACCGGGCTGGAAGCAAGGTCTCGCTGTTGCGGTACGGCGCGAGCCGCCGTGAGCAACTCGTCCCGAAGACCCGACGGCGGAGCGACGGCGTCGCCCTGCGCGAGCGCCGCAACGACTACCCGCAGACGATCGGGGGTGCGCCGGTTTGCCGCGTCACCGTCGACCTGCGCGTCGATCAGGGCTCGTTCGTCTGCATCGAGCGCGTCCAGCGCCCACGCACCGAGAATCTCGTCGTGTTCGCTGCTCATGTTCGATCCACTCATGTTCGATCCACTGTGTCGTCGTCGTGCAGATGCGCCGCCAGCCGCGCCAACGCGAGTCGCAGCCGCGACTTTGCCGTGCCCTCGGGAACGCCGGTCACCGTCGCGACTTCTCGGAACGTCAAGCCGTCGAAGTACGCCAGTTCGATGGCTTGGCGCTGCTCTGGCGGCAACGTTGCCACTGCGGCGCGTACACGCTCGCAAGCGATCATCGCCATGGCCGCTTCGTCGACGTCGGGTGCCGATGCGGGCGCCTGGCGGGCCACCGTCTGTTCTCGTCGGGTTGTGCGAATGCGGCCGCGAAGGTTGTCGATGGACCGACGACGGGCCATGACCGCCAGGAACGTTCGCAGCGTGCCGCGCTCGGGATCGAACGAGTCGGGCCGTTCCCACAGTCGCAGGAACACCTGCTGGGTGATGTCGGCCGCAGCCGGGATGCCCAGAAGGCGGTTGGCAATTCCGTAGACGAGCGCGGAGTACTGGTCGTAGATGGCCGCCAGAGCCCGCTCGTCGCCGGCAGAAAGGCGCGCCATCATCCCCTGCTCCCAGATGACCGCTGCTTCGGACACGGCGTGAGGATAGATCGCCCGCACGGGGGCCGCGGGAACTGATCTCTTGGCGCGGGACCTCGTTCGTTCAGCGCCGACGATCGACATGCGCGCGGTGTTCGTCACCGAAGCCGATCCGGATCACAAGAAACGTCAGGTCATGCCGATGCGGTCGCGCAGGCCGTCGGCTAGTGCGATCAGACGCTCGGCCGGCAAGGGCGACAGGATCACCCGCGACACGCCGATTGCCACCAACTCTTCGACGCGGGCGGTCACCTCGTCAAGGGTGCGGCCCGCTCCGCTGGCCGTGAACTCGACCTCGGCCGGGTCGCGACCGGCGGCCGCGCACTCGCTACGGACCAGGTCGAACAGGCCCTTCAGTTCCTCGATGGAACCGCTGCCCGGGAAGAACCCGTCACCCAGTTTCGCCGCTCGCTGCGCGGCCTTCTTGGTGTGCCCGCCGACCACGATCGGCACCGTGCCATTCACCGGTCGCGGACGGCTGATGCAGTTGTCGAACGACGTGTAGGTGTTGTGCACCGAGGCCTTGTCGTCGCGCCACAACGCGCGCATGGCTTCGACGTAGTCGTCGTGACGCCGACCGCGATCGGCGAAGGGAACGCCCAGCGCGTCGAACTCCTCCTTCAACCAGCCGACGCCGACACCCAAGATCATGCGGCCGCCGCTGAGCGCATCGATGGTCGCCACCTCTTTGGCGGTGACCAGCGGATTGCGTTGCGGGACGATCAGGATGCCCGTCGCCAGCTTGATCGACTCGGTGATCGCAGCCACGTAGGCAAGCCAGATCAGCGGGTCGGGCAGGTCGAACTCTTCCGCTCCCCCGGCCATCTTTCCGGATCGATCATACGGGTACGCCGACTCGTACCCGCTGGGCACCACCACGTGCTCGACCGTCCACAGCGACTCGAAGCCCGACTGCTCGGCGGTCGTCGCCAGCTGTTTCGCACCTGCCCGCGTGGAACCCATACCGGTGTTGGTGAACATCAATCCGAACTTCATGCGCGAGCACCATAGGCGCGGCGCCGGACGATGGTCAGCGGTCGGTGAGCGCGCTGGCGTCGCGCCAGGCTGATTCCACGCGATCCAGCCGGTCGGTGGCCCCAGCCCGCAACGCATCGGCGACACCGGTCACCAGCACGTTCACCAACGCCAGCGTGCCGACGTGGCTGTCGAATGGTCCCGCGCCGGCCGCGGCGACCACGAAGGTACGGCTGGCGACTTCCGCCAGCGGCGACAGCACGCTGTCGGCGATGGACAGCATCCATACACCCATGCCGGCGGCGTCGCGAGCAGCATCGACCACCCAACGGTCGTAGCGGCGTAGGTCGAGGGTGACCAGCACGTCGGTGGCCCGCAGCAGGGCGATGGACCGACGCACGGCAACCTCGTTGCCATCGATCATCGAGACGTCGTCGCGCAGCGCCGACAAGTCGCCGGCGAACTGCACGGCCACGCCTCGCGACGCGTCGCCCGACAGGACCAGAACACGGGCGCCGGCGTCGGCGAGGTGACCGACCACGTCGGCCAGCACATCGGCGTCGAGGCCATCCAGGCTGGCTTGCACGTTGGTCAACTCGAGTTGCAGATGGCGGCCGACCACATCGGTGCCGACCGGCTCGCGTATGCGCTCGGCGGCGGGACGCAGCTGGCTGGCCAGATCATGCTGCACCGACGCCTGCAGGGCGGTGAAGCCATCGAAACCGAGTTTCGAGGCCAGCCGCACGACGGTCGCTGCCCCTGCTCCTGCTGCGGCCGCCAGGTCGGCCACCGTGCCGAAGGCCACGAGCGATGGCTGTTGCAGCACCACTTCGGCCACCCGACGTTCGGCGTTCGTCAGCGATGCGCCCAGCTTTCCGATTCGCTGCGCCGATTCCACGGCAGAGAGTGTAGGTCGATCGTCGATGGGTCCTGGTCGGCATTCACCCAGGTGGGCGATCGAGCGAACTGATTGCGTTCCATCGTTTGGACGTCTATGTTCCAGAGTCGATAGTCTTCGGAACATGCATTCCAGTCTTGATCGGTCGATGCACGCATGTCCGAAGGTGGCCCATCACCTGGGCGCCGCGGCCATCGACGCACCCTCGTCGGCCCCTGGTTCGGCAGCCTTCGTCAGCGCCGCCGGGCACGCGGCCCGACTGCTGCCCGCGCACATCCACGATGCCCTGGTCGACTTTGCCGACCGACCTGATCGCAGCGGGGCGCTGCTGCTGACAGGCATTCCGGTGGGGCATCTGCCTGCCACACCATCCACGCCCACCACGCCAGCAGACAAGGACCATGTCAGCGAGTTCTCGTTGCTGACCGTCGCCCGACGCCTGGGCCAGCCCGTGGGGTACGAGCCCGAGCTCGGCGGCGACATCGTGCAGAACATCGTGCCCACGCAGGCCGCCGCCAACCGGCAGGTGTCGACATCGTCCAAGGTCGAGTTGATGTTCCACACCGAGGCGGCATTCCATCCACACCGGCCCCGGTACCTGCTGCTGCTATGCCTGCGCGGCGATCCGGGCGCGGCAACGACCCTGTCGTCAATCCACGAGGTGCTCCCCCATCTGGCGCCCGAGGTTCGCGACACCTTGTTCCAGCCCCGGTTCCGTACCGCCGTGGACGAGAGCTACCTGCACGGCCGACAGAACGTGCTGGGTGCACCGATGGCGGTCTTGACCGGCGACCGTCAGTTCCCGTCGATGGTGTTCGACGCCGATCTGATGGTGGGCACCGACGAAGCCGCAGACGATGCATTGCAGGCCCTCGGCCACGCCGTGCTTGCGTTGCAGACCAGCGTGGTGCTGCAGCCGGGCGATCTGCTGGTGGTCGACAACTCGGTGGCCGTGCACGGCCGCACGCCGTTCACCGCCAGGTTCGACGGCACCGACCGGTGGCTGCAGCGCACGTTCGTCGTCAGCGACCTGGCCGCCAGCGCAGGCGAGCGCGACGGCCGAGTGATCACCACCGTGTTCGGCGTCTGACTCTTCACGCGGACGACATGGCCCTCAGCGAACCCACAGGTATTCGCCGGGCACCTGCACGTCATTGACGAACAAGCGTCGTTGCCCGTCGACGTACCGAACGTCGTCGTTCTCGATCCAGGCACTGATCCAGTCGATCGGCGCTTGGTCGACCGGGATGCCGGTCAAGGTCTCGGGCGCGAAGAACATCA
>JANNFQ010000418.1:0-1687 GCA_031380045.1 Acidimicrobiaceae bacterium | reverse complement strand
TGGTGGCGACGACACCCAGCCCGCCGACGCACAACAGCGCAGCCAGCATCAGTTGCTGGGACGACGGCTGGCTCCCGCCCGACGACGATCCGGCGCCGCCGTTGGCAACGCCGGCACTGGACGCACGAAGGTTGGCCGCATTCGAGGCCGACTGTGCGTTGGCGGCCATGTCGGCACCCAGGGCGGCGAAGGCCGACCCGACAGCCGTATCTGCATCGTCACCAACGAATCCGTAGCCGCCCTTGGCCAGGATTCTGACGGTGGAGGTAGCGACCTTCTTGCACGTGGCCGAGTTCTGCCGAGCAGTGATGGTGTACGTGCCTGGTTTCAGGTTGCCCGAGTTGAACGTGACCGTGGCTGACCCACTGCTGTTGGTCTGGGTGTTCCTCGTGTACGTGGTCTTGCTGTTGCTGAGCGTGATCGTGATGGCAGCGTTGGGGCAGAAACCCTTGGCAGTGACAGTGAAGGTCTTGTTCTGCTGCACGGTTGACGAACTGGCACACACCGTGGGCTTGCCCATGGGGTAGTGGCCGCCGCCGCCGCTCTTGTAACAGAGGATGACGTGCGACAGGTTCTTGCCGGACGTGTGCGACAGCACCTGCCCGGCCACCGGGTTGGTGATGGGGGCGTCGTTACCGGCGCCATAGCCGATGTCGGTCGAGCCGGCCTTGACGACCGCAAGGGTCCACGTGGTGCCCTGCGCGGGGGCCGGCACCGTGAAGGTCTTGTTGGTCAGGTTGTCGAACTTCACACCACCGTTGGGGCACCAGTACGACACCGAGTTGGTGTTCGGCTTGGGCACGTTGGTGGACGTGGAGGCGGGGGCCACGGGGTCGCCAGGCGCGGCCGAGCTACCTGCCGACATGGACAACACCGACATCGCCAGTGTCGCAACTACAACCGCGAACTTCTTCATCACACTCCGCCTTGGGTATTGATTTCGGCAACGGTAACACGGGGTGTGGCCGGACGGGAATGTTCCTGGCTCGCGGTTGCAGGCTTCCACCCTCGATACTGCGTCTGCGCGGTCGGCCGACTTTGTTGCGTGGGCTTTCGGGCTTTCGGGCCGCTGGGTGGAACCCACGCATGCCGATAGGGTCGCTGCCCGATGGCGAGGCAGCGGTTGCGGGTGCAGGGAGTGGACGCGTGGCTGGTCGCCGGCATTGCGCTTGCCGCTGCCGCGGGCGTGGTCCTGGCAGGCCCCGAGCCCACCGGTAGTGCCGTGTACGACGGCGTGCTGGTTTTGGTCGCCACCTGGGCATGCCTGTGGGCATCGGCCAGCGCGCCGTGGTGGACCGGCGTCATCGTCGCTGCGTTCGCCTGCGCCTTTGCACCCTCGCTGGCACTGTTCGCCCTGGCCGCCGCGGCCCTGGTTGGCGGGCTGGCCATCGGTGTGGCTCGCCGCGCGGTGCCGTGGTCGAGGGTGTTGGTTGCGGGTGTCGCCGTGCAGGCGCTGGCCCGGCTGGGCAACGTCGATCGGTTCGGGCTCAGTTCTCTGATCGCGGTCGGCGTGATGGTTGCGATCGGCAGCTTCGGATTGCGCCGGCGCCCTCGGCGCGATCGCCGGCTGATGTGGATCGTGGTGGGTGCGACGGCAGGCGTGGTGCTGGTCGCAGCCATTGGTTTCGGCCTACCCGCCTTGGGCTCTCGCGACGCGCTGACCGATGGCAGCAACGAGGCTCGCACG
>JANNFQ010000371.1:0-9450 GCA_031380045.1 Acidimicrobiaceae bacterium | reverse complement strand
AGTGGAAGATCTGGTGCACATCGCGGCTGACCTGCGCGTACAGATCGTGGTCGCCCGAGAGGAAGATCGCGTGCGGGCATCGGCGGCGAGCGGTGACCGACGGCATCGCCGAGAAGACGCCGTACCGGCGGGCCTCGTACGAGGCCGCGGCGACGACCCCGCGACGTCCGCTGCCGCCGACGACCACCGGCTTGCCGCGCAACTCGGGACGCCGACGCAACTCGACGCCGACGTAGAACGCATCCATGTCGATGTGCAGAACGGCGCGTCTGCCGCCTTCGCCCAGCTGGACGGCGGGAGCCCCTCCCCCGTCACCGTCATCCCCATTGCTGGCACCCCCACCCCCATTGCTGGTCGGCGTCACGGCAGTTGCTCGACCCGGTTGTCGCGACGATCGGTGCCGTGCAACCGGAACCGGAACTCGGCGGCCGGATCGGGATGCATGCCACACTGCCCATCCAGCCAGGCGCCCACCGGCACATGGATCCACATGGGGCTGTGCTGCAGCAGGGTGCGAGCCTCGAGCGCTGGAACGGTTCGGCAATGCTCGACGATGCCGTCGGGATCGGCGATGATCGCGTCGTTGGCCGGGTCGCCGGCGACCTCGACCTCCCATGCCTCGACGCGAAGGATCCACTCGAGACCCGGCGCCTCGACCTCCACTCGATAGGCACAGCGCACGAGTTCTTGCACGATCAAGCCCGTCTCTTCGCGCACCTCGCGCACCAGACCGTCGACCAAGGTCTCGCCCGGATCGATCACTCCGCCCGGCGGCGTCCAGTCGATCGACCGATCGCGACGCCGGTTGGCCACCAGCAACAGGCCGTCACCATGCCTGATCAATGCCCCTCCGACCTGCCACGACCTCACCGCGCCAGTCTGCCACACACCCCCGTTTCGGGAACATGCGTTCGTCGAGGCTCAGCCGCCTTGGGCGCGCCGTCGGCGACGGCCGCCGAAGTCGGCAATCCACAACCGAACCACCAAGCCCAGCGCCTCGCGCATGATCGAACCGGTGAACTTCGACTCGCCTTCCATGCGATCGCGGAAGGTGATGGGGAACTCGACGACCTTGCCACCCAGACGCACGATGCGATAGGTCATCTCGATCTGGAAGCCATAGCCCTCGGCGGTGATCGAGTCGAAGGTCATCCGTTCCAGGGCCTGGGCGCTGTACGCGCGATAGCCGGCAGTGACATCGTTGATCGCCAGGCCCAAGATGCCGGCGGCATAGCGGTTACCCCAACGCGACACCCATCGGCGGCGGCGAGGCCAGTTCAGGGTGATGCCACCCGGAACGTAGCGACTGCCGATGGCGACATCGGCGCCATGCTGCACCACAGCCACCAAGGCCGGCAACGACGCCGGATCGTGCGACAAGTCGGCGTCCATCTGAACACAGATGTCGGCGCCCTGTTCGATGGCCAGACGCAGACCGGCGCGATATGCAGCGCCCAGCCCGTCTTTGCGGTCGCGACGCACGACCTGCACGTTGCCGATGGTACGAGCCAGTTCATCGGCCCTGTCTGCGGTGCCGTCCGGACTGCCGTCGTCGATGACCAGGACGTTGACCTCGGGCGACACCTGCCGCACCGCCCGGATCAGTGTCTCGATGTTGTCGGCCTCGTTGTAGGTGGGCACCACCACCGTGACACGCATGATCCAGCAGGCTAACGCCGGCCCGGCGGCACGGTGGCTGGCAAGGCGTGCAGATAGATTGGCCGTCGTGGCCGAACCCGACGACCGTCCTCTGTCGGCCCTACCGTCGTCCGGCGCCCGTGTTGCCGCGTTCGTGGCAATCCTCATCTCTGGCCTCGCCGGCGGGTTGATCGGGCTCGCGCTCGTGCGCCTGCAATGCGACGGCAACTGCGCGCTACCGATGGGCATCGGCGCGTTCTCGGGTGCCGTCATCGCCGCCGGCGGCATGAGCGTCGTGGCCGTCCTGGTGCTGCGTGCGATCGGCGAATGGCGAGAGGTCGAACAGCGCGAGCGATCAACGCCGCGATGAACGACGGCCCGCGGCGCGATCAGGAAGTACACGAGTTGGGCGCCCAACTGCTGCAGCTCGCCGCCGACGTCGCCCGTCAGGCTGGTGCTCTGGTCAAGGCCGGCCGCAGCGACGGCGTGCATGCGCTCAGCACGAAGTCGTCGCTCACCGACATGGTCACCGAGTTCGACCGAGCGTCAGAGCAACTGATCGTCCAACGCATCACGACCACCCGTCCGCATGACGGCATCATCGGTGAGGAGGGCACGTCCAGGCCGGGCACGTCCGGTGTCGATTGGCTGATCGATCCCATCGATGGCACCACGAACTTCCTGTACGACCTGCCCGGCTACGCCGTCTCCATCGCCGCTGCCGACCGCCACGGGGCACTGATCGGCGCCGTGTACGTCCCCTCGCTCGACGAACTGTTCACCGCGCAGCGCGGATGCGGCGCCGAATTGAACGGCACCCCGATCCACTGCAGCGAACGTGACGACCTGGGCTCGGCACTGGTCGGTACCGGGTTCAGCTACGTGCCCGAACGTCGCGCCGCCCAAGCTGCTCGTGTCGCCCGGCTGATTCCTCACGTTCGGGACATTCGCCGTTTCGGCGCCGCCGCAGTCGACCTGTGCTTCGTGGCCATGGGCCGTCTGGATGCCTACTTCGAAGAACATCTGGGCCCATGGGACCTGGCCGCCGGCGAGCTGATCGCCCGCGAGGCCGGATGTCGAACCGGCGACTACCACGGCGCTCCGGCGCGTCCCCAGCAAGTGCTGGTAACCAACGCGCAACTGTTCGAACCACTGGCCCAGCTCATCCGTCAGGCATCACCGGCTGACCCGAGCTGACCCCGGCTGCCCGGGGCTGACCCGGTTGCCCAGCCCGGTTGCCCAGGCCGGTTGTTTGGCCACGAAACGGGTAGTCCACCGATCCGGCCCGATTCCTGCCATCATGGAGCCCGTGGGTACTCGCATCCTGGCAGTCGAAGACGACGAGCGCATTCGCTCGGCAGTCAAGCTCGCGCTCGAGGACGAGGGTTGGACGGTCGACGAAGCCGGCAGCGGCGAAGAGGCCATCGACCTGTTCGGGCGGGCCACCCCCGATGTCGTCCTCATCGACATCATGTTGCCGGGCATCGACGGATTCGAACTGTGTCGCACCTTGCGGCGTCACAGCGACGTGCCGATCGTCATGGTCACGGCACGCAACGACACCCACGATGTCGTCGCCGGGCTGGAAGCCGGGGCCGACGACTATCTGACGAAACCGTTCGCGCCGAAAGAACTGTCGGCGCGCATCCGCGCGCTGTTGAGGCGCATCAGACCCATCGTGGCCGGCCACGCCAAGTTGTCGTTCGGCAATCTCGAGATCGTTCCGGAAGAAGGCAAGGTGCTGCGCGACGGAGTCGAGCTGCACCTGACCAAGACCGAGTTCCGCTTGCTGTGCGAACTGGCGCAGAACCCGGGGCGAGTGTTCAGCCGCGAGAGCCTGCTCGACAAGGTCTGGGGATATGACTACTTCGGTGATGGGCGTCTGGTCGACGTACATGTACGCCGGTTGCGCACCAAGGTCGAGGCCGATCCAGCCAACCCTCGCCACGTCGTCACGGTGCGCGGACTCGGCTATCGCCTCCAGTCGTGACGGTGCCGTTCTCGTGAACGGTGTGCCGTGACCGAGGCCGTCCTCGACGCAACGGCGCCGCAACCGCGCCCATCGAGACTCCAGCGAATCACAGCGTCCATCGGACGGTTGCGCGTCTCTCGATTGGGTTTGCGTACTCGCGTGTTGCTGATGTTCTCGTTGGGTTCGCTGTTGCTGGCGGTGTTCCTGGCCGCGGCCGCGTACAGCTTCACTCGCAGCAGTCTGGTCACCCAACGCGATCGTCAGGCCATCACCTCGGCCACTCGCAACGCCTCGTTGGCCACGGCCGAGTTGGCGGGCGAACCCGTTGACGCCGACGGAGCCATCCGCCGCCTGCGTGCACAAGGGGTCGATCGCACGGCCATCTTCTATCGAGGGGCATGGCGCGCGTCAGACCCCACCAAGTTCGGTCCCGACCAAATCCCGCCGGCGCTGTCCGCTCGGGTCCTCGACGAAGGCATCGCCTCGCGGGTCACCGCAGTGATCAATGGCGAACCGGCAATCGTGGTGGGCATCCCGCTGGGCGCCGACACCGGGACCTACTTCGAGTTCGTCAGCATCAGCGAGGTCAACGACACGTTGGACAGCGTGGGACTATCACTGTTCTTCGGCGCGCTCATCACCACCATGTTCGGTGTGGTCCTGGGATGGTTCGCAGCCAACCGCGCCGTCAGGCCGCTGGCCGAGGCGGCCCAGGCCGCACAACTCATTGCCGGCGGGCGATTGGACACCCGCCTCGAAGCCACCGACGATGTCGACCTGCGAATGCTGGCCAACTCGTTCAACGACATGGCATCGGCGCTGCAGGCCCGTGTCGAGCGCGACGCACGGTTTGCCAGCGATGTCAGCCACGAGCTGCGGTCGCCGCTCATGACCCTGGCGGCCAGCGTCGAAGTCATGCAGGCGCGCCGGTCTGACATGCCCGAACGAGCCCAGACCGCGCTCGACCTGTTGGTCAGCGATGTGGCCCGGTTCCAGGGGCTGGTCGAGGACCTGCTCGAGATCTCGCGCTTCGATGCCGGAGCGATCAGGCTGCACCGCGAAGACCTGTTGGTCGCCGAATTCGTCCGCCAGGCCGTCGCCGTCAGCAGCATGCCGGAAAGCGTGGTCACCGTCACCGACCGCGCCGAGGGCATGGTGATGCAAGGCGACCGTCGCCGTCTTGCCCGGGTCATCGCCAACCTGGTCGACAACGCTCGATTGCACGGTGGCGGCGCTCCGTCACTGCTGGTCACCGAGCCCGACAACGAAGGTGAACCAATCGGTCATGTGTGGATCGCTGTCGAGGATCACGGTCCTGGCGTTCCGTTGGAAGAACGCGAACTGATCTTCGAACGCTTCGCCCGCGGCGCAGTGGCCGGACGACGCAGCTCCAGCGACGGAGCCGGTCTGGGCCTGGCGCTGGTCGATGAACACATTCGTCTGCACGGCGGGCGGGTCTGGGTGGAAGACCGAGCCGACGGCGAACCTGGTGCGCGTTTCGTGCTCGAACTTCCCGCCGAGGAGGTGGGAGTATGAGCCGCCGAGCCGTCGGTCCAGCATTGTTGGCAGCGGTGTTCGTGCTCGGCAGTTGCGCCGTGGCGGCCGACAACACCCCACGCGACATCGATCCCGATGCGATCGAGCTCATCACCCAAGATCCGTCCAACGCCGGCCAGGCTGCCGGTGGAACGGGCCGGATCTTCCTGCTGGCACCCGACGTGCCCGGCGAGCCGGTGCATCTGCAATCGGTCACGCGCGACATCGACGACGACGTCCAGGCAGTGTTGACATCACTGCTGGCGGGCCCCAACACCACCGAATTCGTCGCTGGATATCGCAGCGGCCTGCCGCCGGACATGAAGGTGATCAGCATCACCAGGCGATCGCGCGGCGTGGTGCAGTTGAACGTCGACGACGCCATCACCACGTTGCGGGGTGACGAACTGATCCTGGCGCTGGCGCAGACTGTGTACACGCTGAACGACGTCAACGGAGTGAACAGCGTGATGTTGACGGTCGACGGAGCCGAGGCAGTGTGGCCGGCGGGCAGTGGCGAGCTGCAGTCCGATCCGCTGACGATCTACGACTATCCCGGCCTGGAACCCAGCACACAACCCGCTTATCCGGCGGTGCCCAGCGGCGACTGATCGTCAGCCGAAGAAGACCGAGGCGATGTCGCGATACAGATGGATGTCGACCGGACGGGTGCGCCCGACCGTCTCGGCCAGTGGCACCATCGCGATGTGATCGCCCCGCAGGGCAGTCATCTTGCCCCACTCACCCAGATGCACGGCATCGATGGCCTCGACGCCGTAGCGAGTCGCCAGCACCCGATCGAATGCAGTCGGCGTTCCGCCACGTTGGATGTGCCCCAGCATGACGACCCTGGCCTCGAACCCCGTCCGATCTTCGATGGCGTGGGCGATGGTCTCGGCGACCCCACCCAGGCGGACGTGGCCGAACTGGTCGTACATCTTCTCGTTCGTCGGCAACGTGCCGGCCATCGGTTCGGCCCCCTCGGCGACGACGACGATGGATGCATAGCGACCGCGGTCGTGACGCTGGCGCAAGATGGTGCACACCTCGTCGATGTCGAAGGGCATCTCGGGAATCAGGATGACGGTGGCCCCGCCGGCGATGCCGGCATGCGTTGCGATCCAACCTGCATGGCGGCCCATGACCTCGACCACCATCACGCGATCGTGACTCTCGGCCGTGGTGTGCAACCGGTCGATGGCATCGGTGGCGATCTGCACAGCGGTGGTGAAGCCGAATGTCAGGTCGGTACCCACGACGTCGTTGTCGATGGTCTTCGGCACCCCGATGATCGGCAGTGCGAAGTCGGTGTACATCTGGCACGCGACGCTGAGCGAACCGTTGCCACCAATGACGATCAGCCCATCCAGGCCCATGTCGCGGAACGTGTCGACCACCTGCTGTGGCCCATCGGGGTGGTCGTACGGACTACCGCGGCGCGTGCCCAGCAAGGTGCCGCCCTTCGGCAACATGCCACGCAGCGACGACACGTCCAGATGCATGGTGCGACGGTGCATGACACCGTCCCAGGCGTCCAGAAAGCCGATCAGTTCGTCGCCGTAGCCTTGCTCGCCCTTGCGCACGATGGCCCGGATGACGGCATTCAAGCCGGGACAGTCGCCGCCGCCTGTGAGGATCCCGACACGCACGTGTGGCAAGTGTACGGCACCGGGGCCGGCCGCACGCCCTGTGCTGGGTGTTCGCCCTCGTGCTAGGAATTCGCCATGGCGTGGGATTCTTCTCGACCGGTGCCGTGGAAGCGGCTGATCCGGGACTGGTTGCTGTACCTCGCCATCATGATGGTGGTCTTCGTCGTCGTCCTGAGGGATCGAATGTCGGCGGGCACCACAGCCGGTCTGCTGGTCAGCGGTCCGTTGTTCGTCATCCTCGGCGCAGTCCTGGCAAAGTTCGGATACACGCGCCGAACCATGAAGGAACTGCGGGCTCAGTCACAAGCACAGGCCGCCCAACGAGCACAGCAGCCGGTCGGTTCGGCGGCCGGTCCCCGGGCGAAGCCAGCCCCCACCAAGCGCACGTCCAGCGGAGCAGGCGGGCGGCCCGGCTCGAAGCGCAAGCGCTGACGCTCCGTTCACTATCCTGCGCACGATGTCGCCCGACCCTCGCTGTGTGATCGCGATCGACGCCGGCACCACTGGCGTTCGCAGTCGGGCCGTGTTTCCCGATGCTCCGTCGGTGTCGTCGTACCGCGAGTTCACGCAGCACTACCCGCAACCCGGTTGGGTCGAGCACGATGCGACCGAGATCTGGGCCGTGGTTCGCGAAACGTTGCTCGAAGTTTTCGCCGAGGTCGAACGATCGGGCGGGCGGGTCGGGGCGATCGGCATCACCAACCAGCGCGAGACAGTTCTGGCCTGGGATCGTCGCACGGGCACGCCGTACGGCAACGCCATCGTGTGGCAGGACCGACGTACCGCCGCACGATGCGACGAGCTGACAGCAGCAGGGGCGTTGCCGACAGTCCGTGAACGCACCGGTCTGGTGCTCGACCCCTACTTCTCTGGGACCAAGTTCGAGTGGTTGTTGGCGAATCGCGACATCCCCATCGACCAGCATCTGGCCCTCGGCACCATCGACTCGTGGATCCTTTGGAACCTCACGGGCGGCGAACAGCACGCCACCGATCCGTCGAACGCCAGCCGCACCATGCTGTTCGACATCCACGAGCTGGCGTGGTCGCAGCCGCTGTGCGAGCTGTTGCACGTGCCCATGCACGCGCTGCCCACGGTCATGCCATCCAGCGGTCGCTTCGGCGTCACCTCTGATCGTTGCGGCATTCCCGCCGGCATCCCCATCTCGGGCATCGCCGGCGACCAGCAGGCAGCACTCTTCGGGCAGGCTTGCTTCACGCCCGGCATGGCCAAGAACACCTACGGCACCGGCAGCTTCGTGCTGATGAACGTGGGCGACACCTGCCCGCCCATCAGCGAGGGCATGCTGACCACCGTCGCCTGGACGCTGGCCGATGGCAGCACGGCGTACGCACTCGAGGGAGCCATCTTCGTCACCGGAGCAGCCGTGCAGTGGCTTCGTGACGGACTGTCGATCATCGACGCGGCAGACGAGGTCGGCCCGCTGGCGGCCAGCGTTGCCGACAACGGCGGCGTGTACCTGGTGCCGGCGTTCACGGGTCTCGGCAGCCCGTGGTGGGATCCCTACGCCCGTGGAACCATCGTGGGCATCACTCGCGGCACGACCCGCGCCCACATCGCTCGCGCAACGGTCGAGGCGATGGCGTATCAGACCCGCGACGCGGTCGATGCCATGGTCGCCGTTTCGGGCACAGCCATTCACGATCTGCGTGTCGACGGCGGCGCGTCGGTGATGGATCTGCTGATGCAGGTGCAGGCAGACCAATTGGGCGTCACCGTACGACGTCCTGTCGACCAAGAGACCACGTCGCTGGGCGCGGCCTTCCTCGCCGGCCTGGCCGAAGGGATCTGGCCCTCACTCGACGCAATCAGCGATCGGTGGCAACTCGATGCCGAGTTCGTCCCGGTCGGCGGCGACATGAAGACGTTGGCCGATCTGTTGCACGCGCAGTGGACCCGAGCCGTCGAACGATCACGTCATTGGCACACCGACGGCAGTTGACACGTCGGTTCTCGGTTCGAGGTCGACCCAAGCGCCGGTCAAGCTGCGATGCGTCCGAGCAATGCGTCGGCCACCCGGCACAGCAACGCCAACTGCTGGCGTTCACGCGTGTGGAACTGCCGCCCCGTGCGGCTCATCGCCACGGTCACATCCGCTGTCGCCAGATGCGCCCAGGCCAGGTCGCCCGGAGCACTTGCTTCTTGATCGGTGGCGCTCAGGTGCCGACTGCCATCGATGAACGCTGCAATCCAGGCGGTGTCGGGCGCTTCGCCCACCGAGCTGACCGGGCGCTGCGAGGCTCCGTCCATCGCTACGACCCAGCTGCCATCCAACAGTTCGGCCACGTTGCGGCACAGTTCTGACAAACGATCGTCGGGTGCTCCCTCGGCCAGTCGAGCAGCCATCTCCAATGCCACCAAGCCGGCATCGGGTCGATCGTTGGCCACCCGACGAACATCCTCGACTGCCACGCCGTCGACCTGCGAGATCTCGGCGACCAGCAGTTCGACGACTGCACCGTCGGGCAGGGCGACCACCAGTTCATCGACGGCGCGGCCTCCGCCACGCTCCAAGATGTCGATACCGATCACGTCGCCGCGCACTGCACCGATCCGGCTGGCAACCTGCCCCAACGCTCCCGGGCGATCGGGCAGCCAGACGCGAACGACGAAGGTTTCCATCTGCGCCGACGA